>JAKLJF010000961.1:1965-2258 GCA_023151335.1 Thermoanaerobaculia bacterium
CACGGAGAGCCGGACTTCCGGGATGCGGTCGTTCGCGATACCAACGCTTTTTTCCAAACGCGCCTGGGGTTTGAGGATTTTATCCGCGCATTTGATGGTCATAAATATGTCGCAATGGCTCAATACGTGCTTCAACATAAAAATGCTCAACAATGAAACAAACGGATCAAAATGCGCCGGGAATTGCTCCAGCCCGCCCACCACGAAAACGCCGCCAAATCCGCTGGAAATACGGCGCCGAGTCCAGTTTCAAACTCCTTGTTTTCGATGGCCACCGTTGGTTGCCGCCGTTG
>JAKLJF010000962.1:0-338 GCA_023151335.1 Thermoanaerobaculia bacterium
CTCTCCGAGGCCATGACCTATCCAAAACCCACGTTACATTAAAAAGTACTAAACCTCCTTGTATCAATACTGGTAATACACCGTCAGCTGTCCGCCCTCGCCGTTTGTCGTCTGGCTTGCCGGTAGCCCTTGCGCGTTGTACGTGTAGCTGTAGGTGGTTACTTTTTTCGTCTGCGCAATGGCCAGGATGACCGTCTTTTTGCGCGGATTGTTGATTTGCCACCTGACCTGGGGCAGATAGGGCGTACGTAACATCCAGTTGGTCGGGTTCATTTTATTGTCGAAATCGCTGTACAATACCGTTTCCTGGAGTACGAACGTGGTTTCGGAATCCGCTT
>JAKLJF010000962.1:348-2257 GCA_023151335.1 Thermoanaerobaculia bacterium
TTGCCCCGGGCATCATAGCCAAATACCGATTTCAGCTGGGTCGGTTCGCCGGTGAAGGGGTTGGTATAACGGCGGATTTCCTGCACGATGCGCCGCTTGTCGTTGGAATAACTCACTTCTTCCAATACCACACCTGTTTCGGGTATGATCTTGCGGACTTTTTCTATCCAGTCGCCCTGGTATTGATACTGCATTACGGGCCCTTCCGTGGTACTCACTTCGGCGAGCCGGCCCTGGGCATCATACCGGAAATTGGAAATGAACTTCTTGATTTTGGTAGGGTCGCCCTGGACATACTGCCACTGGGAATAACGCTGCGCCACCTGACCTTTTTCATTATAATTGAGCCGTACATAGTCGTTTGCCGACCAGTCAAGGCCTTTTACCAAAGTATTGGCCGGCAAGGGATTGGGCCATTTATACTGCAGGGGGAACCAGCCTTCCAATCTTCTTGAGGGTTCCAATGCCTGATGCTGGCTGGTATCCGCGCCGTTTTGTATGTTAGCGGCAGCAGGAAGTTCTTCCAGTTGTTCGGGCTCACAGGCCATAAATAAGAGCGCAAGGGCGAAGATGCCCGTGATCGAAAAGAAATTTTGCTTTTTCATCGTGTTTACCATTAGGTGTTTTTGAATGCGTGAATGGCGTATAACTGCGACAAAGGTGCCGGTGGGCAGCCTGCCCGGTCAAAAATGGTTGGATGAATGCCCGAAACGGGAGGATGGATGGGGAATTCCGGCCTATGGATTCGTCTGTTTCACTGTGCCGCGAAAATCAGCCAGATATTTACCGCCAGGTAAAGCGTCAGAATGGCAATATATGCCCGCCGGTCGAAACGGGCCGAAGTGATCTCTTTGCCGTTTTTCCATATCCGCAGGGAAATGACGGACAGCACGATGCAAAGCAAAAGAAAAAGATAGGTGAGAATGTGCAGTTTGTCCACCAGGGTAAAAGTGGTGGATTGCGGCAGGATGGAATCGACAATGTACTTGTTGCCCACCGCGGCAAACAGGCCGCCGACCGATAGGCCGAAACGCGGGTCGACTTCGATGGGGTCGATGAAAAAGACGAGTGAAGAGATAAAAAATGCCACGTACAACCCCGTAAACAGGGAGAAAAACAGGCCCCAGCTCTGGCGCCGGATAAAAATTTGCAGCGTGGCGCGCGGGTATTCGCTGCCTTCCGCGAGCGTGGGGTCGCCGTAGGTGGTGGCGTATTTTTTTGTGCCGGCGCTGATCTTAAAACTGTCGATGATCCAGTTGGTCAGTTGCAGGTTGGGGTCGAGTTTGGTGTTTTCCCGGTCGGCCATGTAAACCATAGACGCCACGTCCAGGTCGCTTTCTTCCAGTTCGATGCTCATCACCTGTTCGTCGAAGGGGAAACGCCGGATGTCCCAGTCTTTTTTGACCACCGCTTCCACTTTTTTGCCGGCCCAGACGATGCCGTCTTTTTGTTCCGTGAAATCGAGGCCGGTTTCCAGCGATTTGGCATTCGGCACCTCCAGCGTTTCCAGCGGCTTGAGTTCGGAGTTCCGGTAGTTGAACCACACCCAGAACTGGGCGGAAAAACTTTGCTCGCTGAGATTGATATCGTAGATGTCGTTGATAAAAGCGCCGATTTTGACGGTGTCGGGTTTGAAGTTTGAAGCCGGGGGCGTTTTGCCGGTGTCGGGTTGAGCATTAACCGGATTAAAAACAGCGTATTGCAGCAAAAAAATGAGTGAAATTTTCCAAAAGGCGGGCGTAAAACGCATCATTAACCGGGATTGATTAGTGTATAAACGATCTCTTTTTCACCGTGCAGGCCGGTGCGGGCAAAGTTAAACTTTTCCAGCAGCCGGATGGATGCTTCATTTTCCGCGTGTACACACGCCGTTATTTCCTGAAGCGCCAGTTCCTGAAAGCCGTATTCG
>JAKLJF010000963.1 GCA_023151335.1 Thermoanaerobaculia bacterium
AAATAGGAAAGACTCATTCAGCCTTTGCATAACCAATTCCGGATCGGTTTGGGATCTCCCACCGGCGTACCGGTACAACCCCTGGTTGAATAAAGGTATTCCTGGGCCCACACGCCGTATTCCTCCGGACAAAAGGCGCCGTCTTTTTTCTGGCAGGTTTTGGCATCCAGATATTTGTTTTTCCTGGAAGTGCCGTTATCCAAGTTTGTACAGTCGGCTTCAAAACCTTTCCAAACCTGGCCACATTCCCAATTCCGGCGCAGCCGCATAGGCACGCCTGTAGCGGGATCGGTGCCCTGAATGACGACATCCGCTTCTTTCTCCAGCGCGGATATGGTAGCAATGGCCGTTTCAAAAATGGCCGGCGCGGGCATGTAACTCAACCGGACCGGGTATTCGACCGTATTTCCGGCAAACGACTTGCCCGTGATCATAAAAGTCTCCTGGCCGATGGGCCGGGCCTGGAACTGTTCCAAAACGACCTCCATGTATTGAGGATCAACGTACAGGCGCTTTTGGGAGGGATCGATAAAAGCGATCACTTCGGTGGGATCGATGGCTACGGCCGGATAAGGGCGCTCTTGTACCGTTTGCGGAGGCTCAGGCTCCGGGTTGTCTTTTATGCAGGACCAGGTGAAAGTGGCGAGGGCTGCACCGTTCAGCACCCAAAGCAGCATGGTCAGAAGGGGTATCCGGAAACTTGACTTACTGTTTTTCATAACCTGAAAAATTGTGGTGAATAAAAGTGTTTTTACACCACAAATTTGAAGTCTCCGGGCGCGGTCCTGCCAGTACAGATTTCCGGCGGTTGCCAGGCTGTTTATCGGGGAATACAGATAAATTATAAACGGGTTAATTAGTAATTATCTGTTAATCAGCGATTTATTGGCAAAAATGCTTGTACGGAAAATTTGGTTTTTTTGATAAAAGACCCTCTTCCTTACTTTATTTCCATACGACTCATACAGTCAATACGAATGGAATCGTCCCACAGCCTGCCGCTCAGGTGCAGGTGCAAGGCATCGGACTGCCTGTACTGCCAGGCATGTCGTACCGGCCTTTCGTTCCGGGCGGTCATAAAGGTCACCCTGATTTCTTTTTGTACCGAATCCACTTCGATGGTGGAGCGGTCGCGGCGGGCAGGCCCTTTAAAAATTCCGAAAATGCCCTGAAAGTAAAGCCGGTCGAGGCGCAGGGAATCGGCGGCGGGCACTTCCATCCATGCGCCGTCGCGCAGCCGCTCCATTTTTTCCACCTGCCAGATGCCTGAGACCGGGGTTACCGATTCCTGTTGCCGCAGGTATTCAAGTCCCGTCAAGGCCGAGTAGCCCGCATTCCCCAGTATCGCGGTCACCAGCAGTCCGTTCAGGATGCGGGCGATGCGGCGGGATTTCGGACTTTGAAACAGGGTGCGACGCACTGGCGGCGGCACGGCATTTTCGGTGAAAAAGAACGTCCGGAGCCTGCCGAACTCCGTTAGCAACAGGAAAAGAGCAATGCCGAGGTAGATGGACGAATTCAGTTTTACACACACATTGAAAAAGAAGTTTACGGCCACCACGTTGACCAGTACGGCCGTCATCAGCAAAGCGCCCAATAGCCACGTGCGCCGGAAGAGCAGCAGCAGGGCGGGTATCGTTTCTGCCCAACCCATCAGCATCTGGTAGCCTTTCGAGTAGCCGAAAAAGGTCCAGGCCACCCGCATGGGCGTCAGTTCGTTGAAAGTGTTGTCCAGGTTGGCCGGCAAGTGCGGGAATTGCGTGGGGACAATTTTGGCCACGCCGTAGGATAACATGATATACGCAAGAAAGAACCGCAGAAAGCCGATGGCCAGGGGTTGCGCCCGCCAGGCGCCGGGTATTTTTTCATGCAAAAAGTTGAGCGCCAAGCCCGCGGCGGCCCCGATGCCCAGGCCCCACCAGCAGGCGTGAAAATGCTGCGGATAGTCGCCGCAACTGCCGTATTCCGCCTGGAAAAACACGCTGATGGCAGCGCCGGTCACTGCCAGCGCAGCGATGTTCGGCCAAAAACCGGGGCTGGAGACGGGGATACCCGCTTGAGGTGAAAATGTTGGTTCCATTGTTTTCAATATTTATGATACTCCGGGATTGGAGGCTCTTTGCCGTCGAGCGTCTTTGACGCGATGGCCGCAGTAACTTGGGATACCGTCACTAAATAACCCGCAATCTGCTCTGCTGTCGAGCGTCTTTGACGCGATGGCGCATATTTTGGCGGACTTTGTCCGCATTACGCATA
>JAKLJF010000964.1 GCA_023151335.1 Thermoanaerobaculia bacterium
ACATTTACAACTTGATTGGTGATCTGGACAGACTGGGTTTTGAATCCTGGCTTGTTAAAGGTTAAAGTTGGCGAACTACTTAATCCACTGGTAATCGAATAGTTACCGTTTGCAGTGGTTGTCGCTTTCGTGGTACCGCCTTCTTTGATTTCGACGCCCTCTAATTCGAATATGCCGTCCAGTCCGGTTACTTTCCCACTAAGGCTGCCGCTAAACGATGCCCCTGATTGTAATGCCCGTTTATTTAAGGCGGGGTAAAGCTTGATCTCCAGCTCTGAGCATTTTCCAACCTGAAAAGTTAAGGTCTGGAAATCCGTTTTACTGATTTTGAGATCAGTGTTTTCGGTCAGCCCGGTTATGCTGAATTTCCCTGTGTTGTCGGTATTGGTATTTTTAGAGGAGTCGCCTACTACTTCAACCAGAGCGCCGCCTATACCGCCGCCCTGCACATTGGTTACCCGGCCCGAAATGTTGCCGTTAAAGGGTATTTGTTTTTTCAGGTGCAGGTGTGGAAACAATTCCACGCTGATTATACCATTGCTGACAGGGTTTTCCTCTACCGAGCCTAAATTTTGATGGGTGAGGAAATTGAGTTGATTGGTAGCGCCGGGCAAGTGAATCGTGTACGAGCCGGTTGCCCTCGATTTGGTTTTAACGAGCGCAGTGGCGCTTTCGGCAAAAATGGTTGCATCCGGCACCGATGCCGACCCATCGGTGCCGGAAATAGTGCCCGATACAATTCTTTCGATGGGTAATGGGGTGCTTTTGAGAACTGTCTTCTGTTCCGGGAACAATATCACATCGACGATGTCGAAGTTGGCAAAACCGACGTTTTCTACCGTTTCATGGTTGGGAAGGGTAAAGGTTAGCGTTCCCGTATTTGGTATCCCGGTCAAAACATAATTGTCCTTCCGCGCACCGCTCCCAATTGCTACTGAATCGGTTTGCTGGCCTGTGGGAGCACCCAGAATGTTCACGCCGCTCAATAAATTTCCATAGACATCCGTTACACGGCCGCTGACCTGGTTATTGAAAACACCGGTAATTTTTATTTTTCGCGGAAACAAAACGACACGTATCGTGGAAAAATCATCCACATCTATGACCAGTTCTTCAAAATCGTCGGCGCCTTTGGACAATTTCAATTGCGTTGCAGTATTTGTGCCGTCTGTAAGTACAATTTCAAACTTGCCATCCGCATCGGTGCTGATCTGATTGGTAGTATTCAGGGCCTCTACCAGTACGCCGTTCAATAAATTGCCGGATACGTCGCTTACACTGCCTTTTACTTTTTTATCTGCGCCAAGTTTTCCCGATTTGGAGATTTTTTTAAATACGGACTCTTGGGCTTTATCGATAAAATCAATCTGTACGGCAGGGTCTGGAATCTTAAGTCCTACGTTTTTGTAGGCATCATAATGTTCCTCAAAGCTGGTCAGGGGCGTATCGATCCATTTAAAATGAACGATCAAGGTATCCAATGCTTTTTGAAATACCTCGGTACTCCCAATATAGAACTGATTGCCCTGAGCCGGCACCGGCCCGAATGGAAACACCTTTTGCGTCCCGTCGAAAACGCCCTGATCGCTTTGGATGATGAGGTTTTCCCGGATGCCGCGCACGTCCACTTTGACGACGATTTCACCGATGACCAGGGTGCGGAGCATTTCGTACACTTCGGCGGCGGTCAGCACGATCGCCTCGTTTTCCGGGTCTTCATCGGGGCAGGGTATGGCGGCCGGGCAGGGTTTTTCCAGTTCCGGGTTGATAACGACTTTGATCAGGGGCCATTGCGTATCGAAGCCGGCTTTGGCGGCCAGTTCCTCACCGAGGCTGTCTACAGGCAGGTCGTCGCGTTCAAGTACTACGCGGACACGAATGGCTTTTGTTTCAAAGCTCATGCCGAAAGCCCCCTTTGCCAGGTCGGGAATGGACGTAGAGCCCGGAACGACCAACGGATTGAATTCCGGAGCGATCCAATCTTCCGTTGAACTCAGCGATACCTGAAAATATTCGGATTTCAGTTTTTCGGGTTGGGCAATGTCGTTGATCAGGTTCAGCGTAATGTCGATGATCCTTTTCCCCTCCCTTAAAATCAACTGCGGGCTGGCGATAGCAAACCCCACCTGGCCGTCGGGCAGGTGCCGGTCATCGCCCATCGTACGCCATTATTTGGCGTTTTCGTTTGGTTTTTCGGCGCAGTTCTTGTAGGCTTTTTTGACGTCTGGATTGGCGTGG
>JAKLJF010000965.1 GCA_023151335.1 Thermoanaerobaculia bacterium
CTCCTGGCCGTATCGCTTTTTCTTGGCTTGTCCGGCCTGACCTGGTTGCTGTACCGTCGTTATTTCCGCGACGGCATCGGCCCCACCGGGCAGTGGGATGACGAAGGTGGCACCACGGAGCAACCGCATACGGTAGCTGGATCGGAACTCAACTACGAGCAATCGCCCATCATTATGAGCCACTTCAACATCGGGGAGTTCGATTCGTCGGACCAGCTTGGGAGTGGCGTTCCGTTCCGGGTCAATTCGGGCTACCGGACTCCAGAACACAATGCCGCCGTGGGCGGTGTACCGGATTCTGCGCACACGCGGGGCTGGGCTGCGGATATCGCGGCACGGACACTGGAGCAGAAGATCAGGATCGTGCGGGCGGCCAGGTCGGTTGGATTCAACCGGTTTGGGATTTATGATACGTTTGTTCACCTGGATTGTGATCCGGGGAAGCAGGAGGATGTGGCTTGGAATGGGAAGGGGTATGCGGTGAGAAAAGGAGGAGACTTTTCTTCGTTTCCGTTCGATCCGTTTACAGTGTGAGGCCACTTTAAATATCTTGGGTCACCCGCAGGCTGGTTTTACCTTCCGTTACTTCGTGCTCGCTCTTGCCCAGTAACCGCAACAACCCCACCACCAAATAAACCGGCGTCTGCAATAAAAACCACGACTTCCGGGCACTCTTGCCTGAATCGAATCCAGTGTGCTCAGCCACCCGCTCCCAGGAAAGTCCATCCGGCAAACGGTAGCGCTCGGTAGTACCTTCCTTAAAAACGGATACCCGCAAGGCATCCATCAACGCATCTGCCTGGGCCATTGTGCCGGCCTTTACTTCGATTTTGAACCGGAAGGGTTTGCTGAGCGCGATGACGGGCGTCTTGCAGAGTACCATCAGTTTTATGGTATCCTCGAAACTCATCCGGTCTTTTATCAGCAGGCGGGAGATGCTGGATTTGTTGGCGTAGTGCAGTGGAGCAGCGGCGTCCTCGTAGGAGACGCCGGCGCGGGACATTTCGGTGCGGAGTTGGGTTTGGAGGGCGGAAACTAAGGAGGTAAGGTTTTCCATGTGCTTTGTTTTCAGGTACAAGATAACGAAAAGCAAGCCCGGTACAGGGCTTTAATGGCAAAGTTATCGGGGTTTTGGCGACTGATATGCAACAATTGGCTTAAAATTTATCGGCAAACCGGTTCTTTCCCGATTGGTTTGGATTTTGATAAAGAATTTTGGTTATCCTCCACACTACCTTCACTACTTTTGAATCGCCCTTTCAGTATTTTATGCCACGGTAGGGATGTCTTCAAAATATAAGGACTCCATCAGGCAACCTTTGGGACATTTTGACTGAATATATTGTCGAACGTGAATAACGATGGGTTAAAACACCTCCTTACCGGCTGTTTAAATAACGACCGCCGCAGCCAGGGAGCCTTGTACGAACGGTTTTATAGCTACGCCTTGTCGGTGGCCTTGCCTTATTGTGCCCACGAAGAAGAAGCCCGCGAAGTAGTCAACGATGCTTTCCTGAAGGTTTTCACTGGTATAGGGCGCTACGATCCTGCATTTTCATTTGCCACCTGGTTGCGTACCATAGTGGTGCGCACGGCAATAAATCGCCACAAAAGTCGGCAAAACGAATTAGTCCTTTACGACCTGACTGAGGGTCTTGACATTCAGGTGGAGGATGACTTTTTATCGAAAATGGCAGCAGAAGATTTGTTGCAGCTGGTACAAAAACTACCACCCGCGTACCGATTGACACTCAATCTTTTTGCATTGGAAGGATTTTCCCACGCCGAAATAGCCGAGATGCTGGGTATTTCTGTAGGCGCTTCCAAATCGAATCTGTCAAAGGCCAAGGCCAAGTTGAAACAAATGTTGACCGACTATTTACCGAAAAAATATGGCTGAAAAGAATTTTTTTGATTTGTTGAAAGAAAAAATGGCCGCTTTTCGACCGTCCGCGCGACATCGTGACGAGGATTGGGCCGCTCTGTCGGCAAAACTGGATCAGGTTCTGCCACCACGGCCGCATGACCGTCAGCGATTATGGGTACCCCTTCTTTTATTGTTGTTCGCCTTATTATCGAGCAATGCTTTATGGTGGAAGGAAAACCGGGATGATCGCATGGCCATACATCGTTTGGAGGTTCAACTTGCCGGCCTTCAAACCATTGTCAAAGCATTAAAACCTTCCGAACCGACCGTTCGCACAGATACGGTGTGGCGAACGGTTTATATCATGGCG
>JAKLJF010000966.1 GCA_023151335.1 Thermoanaerobaculia bacterium
TACCCCCGACAGGGTACGATACTTTTATAAACTGTTTTTTTAACAAGTAAAATATAAAGCTATGTATCGTTATCCACTCATTCTCTTACTTTGTCTCCTGTTTTCCACTTCCACCCTTCATGCCCAGCTTCTTTCCCTGCCCGACGGCGGCGTCAACCAAAAAATGTGGGCCGGCCAGCGCGTGGGCGTCACCGACATTGAGATCCGCTGGAACGCTCCCGGCGTGAAAGGCCGCGAAGGCAAAATATGGGGCACCAACGTGGCCTATTACGGCTTTACCGACATCGGATTCGGCACGGCCAATTCCTCCCCCTGGCGCGCCGGGGCCAACGAATGTACCACGATGGAATTCAGCACCGGCGTGACCATCGAGGGCAAAGCCCTTGCTGCCGGTAAATATGGTTTTTTCATCGCCCTTTACCCCGATTCCTGTACGCTGATTTTTAACAGAAACCCCGCCGGCTGGGGCTCCTATTTTTACAAACCGGAAGAAGATGTACTGCGGGTAACGGTTCGTCAGCAAAAAGACCTGCCGCAAAGCCGCGAATGGCTGGCGTACACTTTTTCCAATCCCACCGCCCGCTCGGTAGAGGTGGCGCTTGAATGGGAGCGCTGGCGCATTCCCTTCACCGTGGCCGTCGACCTGGAAAACACGACGTTGGCGTCCATTCGCCGGCAGCTCTCCGGCGCCATGGGTTTCGATCCGCCCAGCATGCAGGCGGCGGCCCGCTGGTGCCTGAACAACGACGTCAACCTCGAAGAAGGCCTGCTGTGGGCAGAACGTACCACCGACCCCAGGTTGGGCGGCGTGCAAACCTTTGCCGCTTTATCCACCCGGGCCGGCCTGGAGCGCAAACTGGGCAAAACCGCCGAAGCGGATAAATCCATGCAGGCCGCCCTTGAAAAAGCGACCATTATGGACCTGCACGGCTACGGCCGGCAACTGATCGGCGAAAAGAAATATCAGGACGCCATGGCGGTTTTTCAGAAAAATTATGAAAAAAACGGCGATACCTGGCCTACCCACGTTGGCCTCATGCGCGGCTATTCCGCTATCGGCGATTTGAAAAAAGCGTTGGAACACGCACAAATTGCCCTGAAACAAGCGCCGGATGATCTGAACCGTAAAAACCTGGAAGGTATCGTCAAAACCCTGAGCGAAGGGAAGGCGATCGCGCAGTAGCGATAGCATCATCGGGGCGGGTAGGTGAAAAAACAAGCAAGCGCGTACCTTTGCGCCAATTCAAATGTCCAATAGAGACGCCTACCGCCACTTCTGCCAAACAGCGCCCGGCTTGCCGCTGTTCCTGCACGACTGGTATCTCGACGCCGTGTGCGAAGCCGGCGAATGGGATGCTGCCGTGGTATGCAAGGGCGAAGAGGTGGTAGGCGTTTTACCTTATTTCTTAAAACAAAAACTGTTTTGGCGCCATGTGGCCATGCCGCCCCTGGCCAGGATGATGGGCCCTTTCCTGCTGCCTGAATACCGGACACCGCGCCGGGAAATTCCCCTGCTCAACGACCTGATCGATCAGCTGCCCCGGCTGGCTGCCTTCGAGCAGGATTTTAATTATACGGCCACCGACTGGTTGCCATTCTACTGGCGCGGTTACCGTCAAACCACGCGTTATTCTTACGTGCTGCCTTTGACTAAAGTGGACAAACTGCGCGAAAACCTGGCGCCCGATTACCGGAACAACAAATTGCCCAAAGCGGCCAAACGGGTGAAAGTGCATACGGGTAATGATCTGGAGCTGTTCTACCGCGTACATAACGGCAGCTACCGGCGTCAGGGCCTGGAAGCGCCCGTCTCTTTCGAGTTTTTGCAACGGCTCGATCAGGCGCTCGCCACCCGCCGTGCCCGCGAGATATTCTGGGCCTCCGACCTGAAAACCGGGGCCGTACATTCTGTCGCGTACCTCGTGTGGGACAAACAATCGGCCTATTACCTCATGGCCGGCGACGACCCCGCCCTGCGCGCGTCCGGCGCCGGCATCCTGCTCGCCTGGGAAGCCATCCGATATTCAAAAGAAACACTGGATCTGCCCGCCTTCGACTTCGCCGGCAGCATGATCCGCCCTATCGAGCGAGTGCGGCGGCAGTTCGGGGCAGTACAAAAACCGTATTTCCGCGTACAGCGGGAATGGTCGGCAGCGTGGAAGTTGGGAAAAATGTTGTGGCGCTAAAGCCTTCGCAGGGGTAGGGGCAAAAAAAAAACCGCGGCACTCGTTTGTG
>JAKLJF010000967.1 GCA_023151335.1 Thermoanaerobaculia bacterium
AGTGTCGGGCAAAGCGTAGTTCAAAGGCGGCGGCGGTACGGGTATTTCAGCCGTGTAACAGGTACAGTCATTTTCCAAAGCCGAAAGAACGGCCAACACACGACAGGCGGAGCCGTTGGGCACAATAAGGATTGCTTCTCTTGTAAAAGGTAATAGTTTGCCGTCCAACGCATCTGTGCCAATCAGGGTGTCCTTGTCCGGGTCATACTGACCGTTTCCATTGTTGTCTGCATAAAACGAAACGAGCAATGGACCTGGCGCCGGAATGTCGGTAATGTTCTCTAAAGAATATTGCACATGCAGCTCCTCCAGTCCAGCGCCCAATGGCTGGCTACTTGCCGAAATACCCGGAAACTGAAATCTCGGCAACAGGTCCAAGCCCTCGAAGTAAACCTCTTTCATTACTTTATCCACCGAACAGGTATCAGGGCCACAAGGCGTAAGCGCCGGGGCAATGCTTTGCAATACAGCGTCCAGTTTGTCGCAATTGGAAGCGCACTGTGTTGTTATGCCAATGTCGAACTCGATGTACTCGCCCGCTACCACACCTGTCAACAGAGGCCATTCCAGGATATTCCAATCGCCGGTATGTCTTACGATGGGGTTGGTATTGGTCGTATCGAAGTGCTGAATTGGGATACAGGAGCCCGGAAGATAGCCGAAATCGTCTTTCAGGACGAGCCGCACTTTTTCACCGGGCAAACTCGCTCCGTTCGGCCCTCCGCCGTCGTTGCGCAAGCGAATGCGCATTCGCGCGCCGGGAGCGCAATTTTCATTGGGATTAAGTTCAAGATGCAGGTCGTAACTGTTTGCTTTGGTCGCTCCATTGTCCTTTACGTTTAGCGGCGGGGCGTAGAAAAACGGGGAAAAATGCCGTTCGCCACAGATGTCCGTGCCGCTCACGCCAAAAGCCGGCGACAACCCGGCGATAAAATCGCAGTCGGTAGTCAAACGCAATCGTATTATAAACTCGTTGAGTGGCGCCTTTTCCCAACCCTGAAGTTTGGCGATCACATCGCTGGGGATATCCCAACTCATGAATCCTCCCGTCGTATCGGGTGGAGGCAGCACCAGGAAGGCGCTGTCCGAGGGGTACCGGATTTCGACGGAGACCAGGGAAACGCCGGGCGGCAGGGTGGCCGTGACGCGCAGGTTGCCGGCATTGCCTGACCGGTAGTTTTTGACCAATATTTCATAGTCGAACGGCGTACAAAGGGATGGGAGCGAATCCGGTTGTTTTATGTATTCCAGCAGGAATCCGGCTTTTTGGGGATAATACCACAGTTGCATTTCCTGTACGTATTTGGAACAATATTCATCACCGAAAAGATAGCCGGCATCTGGGTCGGTCGGGAAGCCCTTGCAGTTAAACCCCTGCAATAAACGGACAAAGCCCGGTAGGCAGTCTTGAAACCGCGCCCGAATCCGAAAAATATAATAGCCTCCCGAATCTATGGATGTAAGCAGGGGAGGCAACTGAACCCATACGGAGCCGTTTGTCCCGTAGGGCAAAAGCGGTAAGTCCGAAGGTTGCGCGGGGTTAGTAATATCCGTGAAATTCAGGATTTCCAAACTGCTTTGCGGCTCGAGCGCAATCCATGGGAATGGGATGGGAAGCTCTATCGGCAGATATTGGCCCTGGGCAATACCGCTTGCATAGCGATGCAGAACATGGATAGTCCATTCGACAATGTTGGTATCCACTACGTACTCTGACATAATCTTTTCAGGATGAACCCAGCTGGGGGTAGTAGCAACAGCATTGGCATAATCCAGCGACGACGCTATGATAATCTCGTCAACTTCTATGTAAGAGGTGTCTGTCCAAAGGGAATCCGCGGAAACACCTGAGTACAGATAGTTTTTCAAGGCCATTGAACCTTGTAAAAGAAACCAATCTTTCCCGTAGCACGGGTGAACGACTTGAAATTCCAACCAATAGCGCCGCCCGATGGCAAAATCCGGGACAGGCCAGATGCTGTCGTTTATTGCTGACAACCGGTATTGGCCGGCGCCACCGTAACTTGTATCCGCTACCAGCGAGAAGGGTATCGGCACGGATTGCGTTATCAATGTCGTGCTGTCATAGTAATCATCGAAGACGATTATTTCTGAGCCAGGGACCCACTGCAGTATTTCAGGCAAAATGACTTCTATAGTATCTATCTGCGCAAGCGGACGATATGCATCCGGGAAGGGGTCGTAAAGATGGCTATAACAACCAACCTG
>JAKLJF010000968.1:0-1525 GCA_023151335.1 Thermoanaerobaculia bacterium
CCCCGATTTTCTGCCGGGACAGTTTATCACGATGGACCTGCCCATCGGCGACAAACGCCTGCAACGCTGGCGCAGCTATTCCATCGCCAGCGCTCCGGGCGACGATCCCAATGCCCTCGAATTCTGCATTGTGCGCGCGCCAGAAGGGTTGGCATCCCATTATCTGTTCGATGAAGTGAAACCCGGCACGGCCGTTCGCTGGAAAGGTCCGGAGGGTGGATTTGTGCTCCCGGAAACGCTGGATAAGGACCTGGTTTTTATATGTACCGGCACCGGTGTTGCCCCGTTCCGCAGTATGCTGCGGGATATCCGCAACTCCGGCAAGCCGCACCGCAACATCCACCTGATTTTTGGCGCCCGTACCGAGTCGGACATTTTATATCGGGAAGAGTTTGAAGAACTCACACGAACCATGCCCGGCTTCCGCTACGACGTGGCGCTTTCCCGGGAGCCCGGCTGGCCGGGTTATAAGGGTTATGTGCACCAGGTATATCTCGAACATTACGCTAAAAAACGCCCGGATGTGGATTTTTATCTTTGCGGCTGGAGCAATATGATCGATGAAGCGGTAGCCAACCTCATGGTTAAACTGGGCTACGACCGGACGCAGATACATTATGAACTGTACGGATAGCGGCGATGGTGATCAGACTTTCCAAGTTTTTGAAACTTGGAAAGTCTGCGCGGGTTCCCGTGCCGGAGCTGTTACCAGATAAACTCTACGGCCTGTTCCAACTCGGTGTGCAAACTCAATGCTACCGGGCAGGTATCGGCAATGTGAGTCATCAGTTTTTTGTCCGCTTCCGAGTAATGATTGGGCGGCATGAACAGCCGCACTTCGATACGCCGGATACGCCGCGGATCGGCGGCCATGATCTTGGTCACCTCCGCCCGGGCGCCGTCGATGCTGATACCCCGGTCGCGGATGCGGATGGCAATAGTGGTGAGCATGCAGGCCGCCAGGGAAGTAGCGCACAGGTCGGTAGGCGAAAACGCTTCGCCCCGGCCCTGATTATCGGGCGGCGCGTCGGTTACGATCTGAACGCCGGAGAGCAGGTGGGTCAGTTCGCAGTGGAGGTCGCCGGTGTATTTGAGTGCAGATGTCATGTTGAGGGAGAGGAACGTGAAATGATCGCTGATTCTAATGCGCTTTTATTGCCAGGCAAAACTAATTTTTCTTCTGTTGAAGCCAGGTAAAAATTACTCAATTTCACCCGGCTGATGGATATAACTCAGTGTTTTTGATATGTCGTTAAATGTTTTAATTGCCGGCGGTACCGGCTTCATTGGCGGCCGGATGGCCGAAACATTCCGGTCCAAAGGCCACAATGTCCGCATACTTACCCGCACCCCGCGCAGCGCCGGGCAGTTTGCCTGGGATCCCGCTGCCGGCGCCATCGACGACCAGGCCGTTGCCGGGGCCGATGTCGTGATCAACCTGGCCGGCGCTGGCATTGCCGACGGACGCTGGACACCCGCACGAAAAAAACTCATCATCGACAGCCGGGTACAAAGCGCCCACCTC
>JAKLJF010000968.1:1535-2226 GCA_023151335.1 Thermoanaerobaculia bacterium
CTGGCATTGCCGACGGACGCTGGACACCCGCACGAAAAAAACTCATCATCGACAGCCGGGTACAAAGCGCCCACCTCTTGCGCGACACTTTTCAACGCCTGCAGCATTTTCCAAAAGCATATATATCCATTTCAGGGATCGGCTACTACGGCAATTCCGGCGAAAACCAGGTATCTGAAACGGATACCCCGGCCGACAACGGTTTCATGGTACAGTGTTGCGCGGCATGGGAGCAGGGAGTGGAAGAAATCGGCGCCCTCGGCATCCGCACCGTGATTTTCCGGGCCGGTATAGTGCTGGATAAAAGCGGCGGCGCGCTGCGCGAAATGGCCCGGCCCCTGCTGTTTGGTATCGGCGGTTATTTTGCCGACGGCCAGGCCTGGTATTCCTGGATACACCGCGACGACCTGTGCCGCATGTTCCTCTGGGCTGCCGAAACACCGGCCGTTGAAGGCATTTTTAATGCCGTGGCGCCGCACCCGGCACGCAACGTCGATTTTATAAAAGCCGTGGCCAAAGCCATGCGGAAACCCGCGCTGTTCATCCCGGCGCCGGCATTTGCCCTGCGCCTGGCGTTCGGCGAAATGGCCGACACCATTTTATTCAGCAACCGCGTTTCGGCAGAAAAAGTGATCGCAGCAGGATTTCATTTTCAATACCCGGAACTGGACGGCGCGCTGGAGCGGATATA
>JAKLJF010000969.1 GCA_023151335.1 Thermoanaerobaculia bacterium
GGCACGTTCAGGATAGGCGCGCCGCCGATGGTCTGGATCAGGGAGTAAAATCCCGCGGGGTCCTGTCCGGTCAGGTTAATGACATTCTGGTGGTCGGATTCGGTGTGAAAACCCAGGGAAGGGTTGGAGTCGCCTATCTGAATACCGAGCGGGTCGGGCATATCGGGTGTGGGCGCCCCTTCCACGTCGGGGAACAGCGCTTGCAGGGAGCGTCCCATCCAGCCGGTCGGAATGCTGAAGTTTTCCGGTGTGCCGTCGCCGCCGGAGAGCCACAGATCGGTGCTTTTGAAGTGCGACTGGTTCGGACTTTGATAGCCGACCCCCTGAATGATGTTTACCAAACCTTTGTCGTACATGTCTTTCACCGCCGTCATAGCCGGGTGCAGACCTACCCGTTTGCTGTCTTTCAGCGTGGTGTCGAGGTCGATGTATGCCCCTGCGCCGGAATCCGGTATCCGGATGGTTTTGCGCAGATCGGCATAGCGGTCGTATTGGGCAATGGGGATCAGGTTATTGATCCCGTCGTTCCCGCCTTTGAGCTGGATCAGGATCAGGGCCCGGTCGCGTATGCCGTCGCAGTCGCCGACGAGTTTGGCGATTTTTGAATTGGCAAAAGGACGGAGCGCAAAGCCGTTGACAACAAAAGAAGAGACGCCCGCGGCGGGCAATATTTTGAGAAAGTTGCGACGTTTCATTGATAAAGTGATTGATGATTGTTAAAACGTTTGATATTCCGGCGAATACATAATGGCATTGATGAGGCGTTCAAGCGGGATTTTCACTTCCGTTTGGTTGCCGGTGGCCAGGTAATTCTGCCATTCATAGGTCCAGTCGGCCGGGGGCAGGTTATCGAGAAAAACGTCGAGGTAAAAGTAGTTGAAACGGTCGTTGTCAATTTGTTCGGGTAGCATATAGTTCAATAAATCCTGCACGAGGGCGTAGGGATCGGACGGGTCGCTGAAAAAGCCGCTGTTTTTTGTCCAGGGCACGATGTCCAGTTTGATGTAGATCGAAGCGTTTGGATTGGCGCCGTAGCTTTGTCTGCCGCTGAGTGCCATTTGCGGCCACTTGTACCGGGCGATGATCGTGCTGGAGTTGAACCACTGCCGGCTGTAATCCGGTTCCTGGTAATAACCGGGATACCCGGCCACGTCGGAGGGGAAAAATATGGGCAACCCTGCCGGCATAAACATTCGGTTGATGACCGCGTTGGAATAAAATTGCTGGTAGTGCCGGCGCGGGTTAGCCGTCGGGCTTGGGATGGGCAGATTGAAAAAGTTGATGGTTTGCAGGTGAAGTTCCAGGGGCGATTTGATCATGCCTCCGATGATTTCATCGGCATTGTCAGAATCGTCGGCATCGTAAAAATGTTCGCTTTGCAGGAGTTGCTGCAACACGGGTTTGATTTCGTAATTGCCGTCGCGGAAGGTGGCGGCCAGCGGCTCGATGATATCCGTTTCGATCTCAGGGGTAATGTTTTTGCTCACGAACCACCGGTACAGGCGGCGGCAAATATTGCGGGCCGTTTCCGGCTGGGCGAAGATCATGTTCACGAAATCGTCCAGTTCGCGCAGCATGTCGGCGGCGCTGGTGGCGCCGGTAATTTTGGCGCCATTAAATTTGGCGCTGAATTCTTTGACCCCTTTGTCATGTATGCCGAATTGTACGTTGCAACGCGGGATACCCGTTTCGGGGTCAACATAAATACGGGTATTCGGGTTTGTTTGGGGGTTGAGGGCGCGAAAACCGGTAAATACCCGCGCGGCTTGAACGATATCGTGTTCGGTGTAGTGCGTATAGTCGCCATCGCCAATCTGAGGGCCTTTGCCGATGGTAAACAACTCAAAATATTCGCGGGCGAAATTCTCGTTCGGGTTTGTGGCTGTGTTCTGCTGGTTGTTCAGATACCGCACCATACAGTTGTCCATCACGATTTTGGTGGCCAGTTTTTTAAAATTCCCGAGGGCGCCCCAGCGCAGGAGGTTCAGATAATCGAAAAAGTGTGCATTCCCGAAAGCGTTCGCAGCCACGATCAGGTATTGATGGAAAAAGAAGGTCATTTTGTGTACAACGCCCGGATCATGCAACGCCTCATTGACCCACCAGCCCATGACATAGCGGCGCAATTCCGGGTCGTCGGAGCCTTCCGGAAGCGGCAGCCCGGTGGGCAGTAACCAGGTAACGTTGGTCACAGGGTCGTTGGGATCGTTATTGGGGTTCGGGTC
>JAKLJF010000096.1 GCA_023151335.1 Thermoanaerobaculia bacterium
TACCACACGCGGGGGTGATTTTCGGGCGCTTCCGGGTCGCTGACGGAATATTTCAGCTCCCTGGATTTGAGTTTTTCCAGCACGTAATCGGCGATTTCAGCGTTGGAGGCGGCGCCTTTTGCAGCCGCCTCCTTGCTAAGATCGAGCGTATTTCGATTAAATTGCGGATAGTAGGGCATCCACCCCATACGCACGGCCTGGAAGATGGTATCGGCCGTGTGCTGACGGGTCCACTTATTTTTCGGAACGGTATTGTATTTGGAAAATTGCCCGTCGTAGCGGTACTGGCAGGTATTGATATAGTGCCACAGGGGCGCCTGTTGCAGGCGGATGGAGTCGACCCAGTCTTTGCCGAAAGCGATGGTGCCCCAGCTGTCCTGCGGCGCCAGTTTTTCCTGCCCCACGTAGTGATTCATGCCGCCGCCGTTGCGGCCCACGCAACCGGTCATCATCAGGGCCATGATGGCGGAGCGGTACATGAGGTTGCCGTGGTACCAGTGGTTGATGCCGGCGCCGACGATGACCATACATTTTCCGCCGGTGACATTGGCGGTATTTGCCCATTCGCGGGCGAACTGGAGTACGGTTTTGGAATCCACGCCGGTAAATATTTCCTGCCAGGCGGGGGTGTAGGCAGCGTCGGTATCGGTGTAATCGGCGGGATAGTCGCCGGGCAAGTCGCGGCCCACGCCGTATTGGGCCATCATCAGGTCGTACACGGTGGCGGCGGGAATGCGGCCTTCGGCGGTTTCGACGTATTTTACAGGCACACCGCGCAGGCGGTGGTTAGCCAGGCCGAATTCGGTAAACTGTACCTGCAGCACCTCGTCGCTTTTGCCCAGCAGGGTGAGTACGGGGTCATAAGTTTTGTCCGTTTCGCCGTCTTCCAGTTTCATATTCCACTTGCCGCCGTTTTTATCCCAGCGGAAGCCTGAGCTGCCTTTGGGCACGACGTACTTGCCTGTTTTTTCGTCGATATTGAGAAACTTCCAGTCGCCGTTTTCAATATCCCCGAATTGTTTGAGTTCGTTGGCGCGTACCAGCCGGCCGGGTTTCCAGGAGTCGCCGTCTTTTTCGAGTTTGACCAGGTATGGGCTGTCGGTGTATTGTTTGGCGTATTGCAGGAAATAGGGGGTTTGTTTTTCGTGGTGCCATTCTTTGAGAATGACGTGGGTGACGGCCATCCAGAAGGCGCCGTCGCTGCCGGCGTGCAAGGGCACCCATTGGTCGGCGTATTTGCACACCTGGCTGAAGTCGGGCGCAAACACGACGGTTTTAGTGCCGTTGTGGCGCGATTCGGCGAAGAAATGGCAGTCGGGGGTGCGGGTCATGTTGAGGCAGGCGCCCATGTCGGCGATCATTTTGGCATTGTACCAGTCGGCGCTTTCACACACGTCGGTTTGTTCGCCCCAGATTTCGGGGAAAGCCGTGGGCAGGTCGCAGTACCAGTCGTAAAAGCTGAGATTGATGCCACCGAACAATTGGAGGAAACGTCCGCCCGCGGCATAGCTCATCATCGACATGGCCGGGATGGGCGAGAAGCCGGCCACCCGGTCGGGGCCGTATTTTTTAGCGGTGTACAGGTTGGCCACGGCCATGATTTCGAGCACGGTGTCCCAATTAGCTCTACGAAAGCCGCCTTTGCCCCGCGCTTTTTGATACTGCTGCCGCGCGCGGGGGTTGTTTTGCAGGTTTTCCCAGGCTTTCATCGGATCGCCGCCGGCTTTGATTTTTTCCTCCTGAAAAGCGTCGACCAGCGCGCCGCGGATCAGGGGATATTTGATGCGCAGCGGGCTGTACAAGTACCACGAGTAAGAAATGCCGCGCTGGCAGCCCCGGGGCTCGTAAGGGGGCAGGCTGCTTTCCAGCAAGGGATAATCGATCTGTTGGGTTTCCCAAACGACGATGCCGTCTTTCACATGAATTTGCCAGGAGCATCCGCCGGTGCAGTTGACGCCGTGCGTGCTGCGCACGATGCGGTCATGCTGGAAACGGTTGCGGTAAAATTCCTCCCAGCGCCGGGTTTGAGGCGATATAATATCCTGTATCCAACTCATATATAAATAGATTCGATTAGTTAACGGATTTGATTTGACGTTTGTAAATGGAGTGGTTGACGCTGCGGTCTTTGCGGCTGTACCAAAGGCCGGAGAAGACGATAATCAGGGCCGCGGCGCCCAGCACCCCGTACACCATAAAGCCCGATGCCTTGCGCATGGTAGGGCTGCCGCCCGGCGTTTTCAGGAAGGCCAGCAGAGCGCGCACCTCGTCGGGCGTAAGGGATTTGCCCTCGAACGCCTGGGCCATGACCGGGAAAGGCGGATTCTCCAGGATGGCGCGGGTGCCGGCTTCGCCCAGCGTGGCAAACGAGGCTGCCAGATCCTTGGCATAACTTTTTTCATTAAAATAGGTATCAGCCAGGCCGTTGTGGCAGGCAATGCAGGAAGGTCCGCCGTTGGCGAATGCCTGCCTGCCTTCAAACAGGTGGCGCCCCAGGGCGATATCCTTTTCTCCCGCGTTTTCCAGCACGGAGACGTAGGCGGCAGCGGCACTTGCGCCGCCCGATTGGTCTTTAATGTGTTGGATAACGGATTTTATTTCATCGTCGGACAACATGGGGTCGGGCATGATCGTCTCGTTAAATTCCTTGAACAACCCCACCGCGACCGCATCCCCGCTTTTTATCATGGCCTGCGAGGAACGGATGAACCGCAGCAACCAGTCTTCCGTGCGCCGTTCCGGTGCGCCCGACAAATCGGGCCCGACCAGGCGGCCGCCTCCAATGGTATGGCAAATGCCGCACTTCGATTTGAATAGTTCCGCCCCGGCGCCGCTACTCTGGGCGTAAGACAACTCGCTGTATGACAGCATGTAAAGCAGAAAAATAAGAAGTCGAGTTCTTTGCATGACCAGTATGTTTATGTTGCTTTTTTTCAGCGCGCCGCTTTCACCCGTAACTGCCTCGGTTACTTAAGCAGCTAAATTCGTGATTTTTTGGAATTAAGACTATTTAATCTTAAATTGTTTTTTATTTTATAATCAATCTAAATAAAATCGGCGAAAATGCCCGGAAAAACACACTTTTCCTGCTTGCCGGGAGCGTTATTCCCTGGCCAAATGTTTCCCGGCGCAACACGATGCGAGGGCGCGATTGTCTTTTATTTGTCATACATTTAAGTTTAATTAGTCTTAAAATAAAAATACGACTTACCTTTATCCCCCGTGTCGTGGCAAATATCCGCAGCGGGTAGCATTTTTGCCGCGGCGGCAAAAAATCGGCGGAGTTTATTTCTGACCTAAATGATTGGAGCCATGAAAATTGGTACACGCACCAAAATATCGGACATACTGCGGCATAATATCGGGGCCGTGGAAGCCATAGCGGCGATCAACCCGCATTTCAACAAACTGCGTAATCCCATCCTGCGCCGTGTGCTGGCGCCCCGCGTTACCGTGGCCGATGCCGCGCGCATCGGCAAATGCGCCCCTTCCGACATCCTGGAGCGGCTGCGCGCCATCGGATTCGATATCGAGGATGAAACCCCTGCCGCGCCGGGGGCGCCCGCCCCGGCGTCTTCCCTGCCGGGCCTGGTCGAAGCGGCGGTCCGTTCCGGCAGGGTGCGCGTACTGGATGTCAGGCCGGTATTGGAAAGCGGGAAAGACCCTTTTCAACTGATCATGGCCGAACTGAAAACCCTGCCAGAAGGCCACGCGCTCGAAGTCGTCAACTCCTTTGAGCCCGTACCCTTGATCGCCATACTGGGCAAACAGGGGTTCTCCAGTGGGGTGGAGCATCGGGGCGAGGCCGTGCATACGTTCTTTTTAAAGACCGGGCCGGGACAACATGACAGTGGCGCGGAAACCGGCATTTTCCGTGTTTCTCCGGAAGCCCTGGAAGCGGAAAAAGCGCGCTATCAGGGCCGTTTCAGGGAAATCGACGTGCGCGACCTGGAAATGCCGCTGCCGATGATGACGATACTGTCGGAATTGGAAACGCTGCCGGATGGCGAGGCGCTGTACGTGCATCACAAAAAAGTGCCACAATACCTGTTGCCCGAATTAGCGCAGCGGCGGTATAAAACCTGGATTGCCGAGCTTGGCGAAGGAAACGTCAAAATGCTCATAAAACGGTAACATGCAGCAAATTGCCAGTCAGAACGCGCCCAGCCCGCGGGTAGTGTTGCCTCATTTCATATTTGGCGGACTTGCCTTGCTGGCCGCGGTTGCACTGACGGCCCTGCACCCGGATATGCTGACGGGTCATTACTTTTCCCCGCGTTTGCTGGGGCTGACGCATTTGATTGTGCTCGGGTGGATCAGCATGGTCATTTTCGGCGCCTTGTACCAGTTGGTTCCGGTGGTGCTGGAGGTCAGGCTATACCGTGAAAGCCTGGCTTATGCCGCTTTTTTATTACTTGCTTTGGGCGCCGTCGTTCTGGCAACCGCGTTTTGGCATTTTGACCTGGGCGCCCTGATGGAAACCGGCGCCGTGCTGGCCGGGGGGGCGATCGTTTGTTTTGCCGCAAACATTTTTGCCACCGCCCGGCGCTCGGTCAAAACGGGGCTGGAGCGGGATTTTATAATCACCGCCATTATTTGGCTCCTGTTTACCGTTGGAGCGGGCATTACCCTGGCTTTCAATCTGCGCTATGCCTTTTTGCCCGTGCCGCATCTCGAATTGTTAAAACTGCACGCCCATGCGGGGTTTGCCGGCTGGTTTTTGCAATTAATCATCGGGGTAAGCAGCCGGATACTGCCTATGTTCATGGTGTCGCACGGCATGAACCGGAAAAAACTGGAGTGGGCCTATTACCTGATCAATGGCGGTTTGCTGGCGGGCATCGTTTCGTTGTACGCGCAATGGCCGCCGGGGGTGCAGGGTGGCGTCGCGGCCGGCGTCGGCGGCGTGGGCTTTTATTTGTCGTTCCTGGCTGAAGCCTACCGGAAACGCGGCAAACGGCAACTGGACACCGGTATGCAACAGTCGGCCCTGGCGTTTGTCCTATTACTGGTACCCGTGCTGTTGTTACTGTTTTTCCAGTGGAGCCGCTCCCTGCCGGCACAGGCGACGCTCGCTTATGGCGCCGCAATTCTGCTGGGATTCGTTACCGCGCTTATCATGGGGCAAACGTACAAGACCCTACCTTTTATCGTCTGGCTCCACCTGTACCGCTCAAAAGTTGGTCGCGGCAAGACGCCAATGCCCAGAGACCTTTATCACGAGCCGGCAGCCGTTTGGCAAATCCGGTTGTTCGCGGCCGGGTTCGCGGGTTTGATGACAGGAGTATTCCTGCAACGCACGGTGATTATTGCCGCCGGGGGCGCATTGTTGCTGGCCGCGGTAGTTCTCTACAATTACAACATCCTGTTGATAGTCGGCCATCGCCCGAAAAAGGATGACGGCACGGCTCCCGGCGGGCGAGACCCGAAGTCCTAAAACGGGCTTTTAAACCGGGGATCCCGGATGAAGGAACTATCGGTGAGGGTATGTAAAAACGCCAGTAAATCGCTCTTTTCCTTTGCCGAAAGATGTAAGCCTCCCAAGTGCGCCCATTTCATCAGGGGGTCGATGTTCGGCGATTTTTTAACGCCTTCGCTGTAAAAATCAATGACTTCTTCCAGGGTTTTGAACCGCCCGTCGTGCATGTAGGGCGCTGTCAGGGCGATATTGCGGAGCGTGGGCGTTTTGAACTTGCCGCGGTCGGCAGGGTTGCCGCTGACGGCCTCGTAACCCGGTTCGGCCGGTTCGGCATCCAGGCCGATGTTGTGAAATTGATTGTCGGTGAAAAAAATGCCGCCGTGGCAGTGGAAACAGTCGCCACGTTCGGTATTAAAGATAATGGCGCCGTCGATGGCTTCGTCGGGGAGGAAAATACGCGGTACGCCCCAAATCGACTGATCGCGCGGGGAGTTTGCGGAAATCAGGGTGCGCATCCATTGGGCGAGCGCTTTCGCGGCCAGTTCATGGGAAATTTGCCGTATGCCGAACGCCTCGTAAAACAACCGCGGATACTCCGGGTGGTTTTGTAAGCGGCTAATATCCGTTTTGAAAAATTCGGTTACCTCGAAGTACATAATGTCTTCCAGCGTACCCTGTACGCGCCCATTCCACAGGAAATTCCGGTTCCAGCCCAGGTTTACGTGCGGTAAAATTGCCGGGCCCGAAGAAAACGACCGTTCCTGGAAGTGACAGCCCGCGCAGGAGGTGGCGCCGGCGGGGTGCAGGATGGGATCGTAGTAAAGCCTCCGGCCCAGCGCCACTCCTTGTACGGTGGTGGGATTGCCGGGCGGTATGGTCATGGGCGGAAACCACGACGGGATGTCGATCTCGTAGGGTACGGGATCATAAACCAGCGGGGGCCCGGGCTCGGGCTCTTTTGAACACGCGGAATAAAGCAGCAGGGCAAGGCCGGCGACGAGGCCGAAACGAAGATTTTTCATATCCGGTAAACATTGAGCGAATTTATTCCCGCACGGCGGCGTGTACGGTAAAAAGCGAGGCGCCGTTTTCCATCAGTATTTGCTGGGCGGCAGGTTTGGTCATAATGCCCGGACCGAATTGTTCGAAGTCGTAGGTGTGCGGATTTTGCAGCCACTCGTTGAGGTCCATTTGGAGCGTTATATTCCAGTTGTCATTATCGACCGATAATCCGGACAGCGTAAGGTCTACGGCCACATAATAGGGTTGATTTTTAGCGGCCCCCGTATGCAGGTTAAAACTTTTTATGACGCCCGCCCCCATCGAATCGTATTTCCCTTCAAATTTCATGTAATGATAACCCTCTTCTCCCGGTATGGGCCACTCCATGTTGATGTTTTCAGGCGTGGGCGGCAAGCCGTTGGGTTTATTGGTCGTTTCGTCGAGGCCGACGATGAAGCGCAGCCGGGTGTATTCGCCGTCCGGCACATCCCCGAGCGCCAATTCGGCCGTCGCTGCGATGCCTTCCTCCCGGTAATGAACGGCGTCCGATTCGTAGGTTGAGCCGTCGGCGCGGTAGAGTACGACGTTGGAGATATAATACTTCAGGCGTTCCACGCTGAAGCGGTGTCCCGACTGCGCCTGGTACTGGATTTTGTTCAGGGTGAGGGGCGCGCCGGCGACCGCATGCTCCAATCGCAGGGTGACGGTGTTTTCCGTTTCTTTGTTTTTCCCGCACGATAAAAATGAAAAGATTGCCGCCATGAAGGCCGATGCAATGACTACGTGTTTCATATAGCAGTATTATTTGTTTGAATGGCGGACAAAGTTAGGAGAAAATTATTTTAAGACAAAATTATCTTAATTTTGCCTCGCGAGAATCCACGCCAACAAATGATACAAGCATGAAAATTGATTTGCCGCCGCCGGCTACTTTTACAGCTATGAGGAAGGAAAAAGACAACATCGCCGACATCCTGCGCGCCGTGGTCGATCCGGAACTGATGGTGAATATCATCGACCTGGGTCTGGTGTACGACATCCGCTGCGACGATCCGTTTACCCGCATCGACATTGATATGACCCTTACCTCGCCCGGTTGCCCCCTGGGCGACGTGATCGTGGAAGATATGGAATACCGCTTGTTCGTGCATTACCCCGACACGGCGGTAAATATTCGGTTGGTTTGGGATCCGCCCTGGACGCCCGAGCGCCTCACCGCGGCGGGAAAAGCGGCGCTCGGCCGGGCATAAACAAGTTTTTGCGTAATGAATATGATGTCTTTATTATCCAAACATAACTTGCCGGTGCTGACACTTTTCGCCGTGCTTTCCACTTCGTCTTGTGAGCGGCAAACCCCGGCGGCGGCAGCCGAAAAGCCCGTTGCGCCGTTAGCGCCCGCCGGCCGCGACTATTGGTATGGCGGTAAAGCCGAACTTAATACTTACGTGGTGGAGCAGGAACGCTACGGCGAGATCCGCCGGGCCGGGCAGGTCATGGTGTTTGTCACGGAGGACTTCTCGGCCAACAAGCAGGTCAAACTGGATGCCGCGCCGGAGGGTGGCGACCGACGGATACCGGTGCTGAAACTCAACATGATCCGCCGCTTTGAAACCGGTATCTACGATTATTCCATCATGCAATCGGTGTTTACCCCGACCGATACCCCGGGAGGCCCGGCCCGAAGCCTGAAAACCACTACGAGCATACAGGACTGGTGCGGCCAGTTATTCGTGCAATGCAACGCGGGCGCGGAGGATTACCGGGTACAATCCTTTTCCTACTTTGAATCGGAAGGCGACACCGACGCCCGGCTTCGTCCTGGCCTGCTGGAAGATGAGTTGTGGAACCTGATCCGCCTGAACCCTGACGCCTTGACGGATAAAGAAACGACAGTGCTGCCTTCCTCCGCTTATGCCCGCTTGCGACACAAGCCCCTGCGGCCGAAAGACGCTCAAATCGGCATCAAACGAAACGGGGCGGAAAGCGAATTACTGTTGACCTACCGGAATATCCCGCGCCGCCTTGGCATCCGGTTTGAAACGGCGTTCCCGCACCGGATTCTGGGGTGGGAAGAAACGGACAACGGCCGCCTGTCCAGCCGGGGCGTTCTGCGCCAGACCCTGCTGAACGCCTATTGGAAACACAACGGCCGGGCCGATTCGACGTTGCGCGCCACGCTTAATCCGGGATTTTGAGGGACAGGGAAAGGGGATAAAAATTTATTTAAGACAAAAAAGGATTAAATTTTGCAAAAAATTGCCTTCGGGTATAGTTTTTGCATAAAAGACAGGTAATTTGGTAAGATGATCTGCTACCAAAAAGTTCACCTTTTATCCTAACCAGCAAATTTTTTACGATGAAAAAGTTAATCTTCCTGACGTTATTTTGCGTCAATGTCTCCTGGGTTTCCGCGCAGTTTATCGTGAGCGGGCAATTCAACTTCGGTGTAGCGTCCGAAAAAGAAGGCGACTCCGACGACCGGACGAGCGCGACGCTTGTTACCGTTCAACCCCGCATGGCCTTTGCCCGGGGCAAGTGGGTTTTTGGCGGCGATGTCGGCGCCACCCTGTTAGCCCGAAAAGAAGAGTTCGGCATCTTTGAAAGAAGAACCAACACCACGCTGTTCACGGTAGGGCCGTTTGCCCGGCGCGTTTGGAGACCGGTCGACGCGATGGGGGTGTGGCTGGAAGGGCAGGTGAGCGCGACCTTTGGCGCCTCGGAAGAAAATGACGACAAAACCGCCGATTATTTTAACCTGTACGCGGGTATCCGGCCGGGCGTCATCTTTTTTATCGGCAGGCATCTGTCGTTTGAAGCCTCATACGGCCGCCTGGGATTTGCCCGGGGCACGGTCACCTATCCAACCGGGGAAGAAAAGCAATCGTCTTCGCAATTCGGCCTGCTGCTGAACGACAACGCCGGCACGGCTTCCCTGCTCGACGGGTCAGCGCCTTCGAGCGGTTTCTTGTTCGGGGTGAATTACCAGTTTTAGCGGGCGATTCAGGGGCTCCCCGGCGGCGGGGGTATGCATTAATTTTTTGTCAGAAAAAAATATGTCGTAATTTTCGGACGAATTTATCTTTAATTGTTCTTCAAGTTAATATGAGTCTTAGTTTTTAGCAAGCCCCTTTGTTTGGATAAAATCAAAACAAAGGGGCTTACTAAAAACTAAAAGGGATGACTCAAGTTAAAGCGGTCCCTTTCCCGGTCATTAAAGAATTAAAGTTCGTCTCGTTGAAAAAAATATCTGTATTCATTTTCTTGCTCATCTCCTTTTTGGTTTTTTCCCTGAGCATTTATTTTATGCCTCCGTCCGGGCAACGCCGTTCTGTTTTGGCGGGACAGGGGCGTTTGGTGTGGCAGCGGTACAACTGTCAGGGTTGTCATCAGTTGTACGGGCTTGGCGGTTACCTGGGTCCCGATCTTTCCAACGTCATGTCGGCCCCGAACAAAGGCGAACCTTTGGTGCGGGCCTTTCTGAGGGCCGCGCCGCCTCCCATGCCGGTATTCCGCCTGACGGAGGAAGAAACAGAGCAGTTGATCGCTTTTTTGAAAGAAACGGATGCGAGCGGCTCCGCGGCGCCGCGCGATTTTACCATTTTGCCCACGGGCATGATTAAAAAAACAGCACGATGATGGGGATGCCTACCGGCGTGAAATACCTGTACGCCGCCCTGGCGTTCCTTTGCCTGGGCTTGTTTTTCGGCCTGATTGCCGGGGTGTATTACCTCGCCCCCGATGCCCGGGCCTGGCTGCCCGGATTTGAAATGCTGCGGCCTTTGCACGTTTCTGCCGTGATGTTTTGGATATTGTTGGGCGCCACGGGCTGCGTGTATGGCGCGATGGCTCTCATGGGCCATGCGCGCGAGTGGGGGAGAGCCGGACGGGCGCAGGGTTGGCTTTGGGCCGCCGCCGCCGCCGGCATTTTCTGGTCGTACCTGAACGGCGATTTCGGCGGCCGGGAATATTGGGAGTTCAACCCGGTGTGGGCACTGCCCCTGGCCTTGGCCTGGCTGTTGTTTTTCTATAATTATATCCGGGCGGTTCGCCGTGTCCGGCAATGGCCGGTATATCTGTGGATGTGGATGACCGGCATCCTGTTTTTCCTGTTTGCCTTTGCCGAAAACTACCTGTGGCTGTTTCCCTATTTCCGCGAGCATTTCGTGACGGATATGACGGTGCAATGGAAGGCCAACGGCTCGCTGGTGGGCGCCTGGAACCAGTTGCTCTACGGTACTGCCTTCTTTCTCATGCAGCGTATCAGCGGAGACGCCCGGCCGGCGCGGAGCCGGATCGCTTTCGTCCTGTATTTTCTGGGGCTTTTCAACCTGATGTTCAATTGGGGGCACCATATCTACACGCTGCCAACCGCGCCGTACGTGCGTTATACGGGTTACCTCGTGAGCATGACGGAGTGGATCATTCTTGCGCGTATCCTTTATCTCTGGAGAACCAGGATAGACGAAGGCCAAAAACATTTTCATTACTTCCCATACCGTTTTTTGGTGGCCGCCGACGTATGGCTGCTGCTGAACCTCGGCCAGGCACTGCTGATGTCGGTGCCCGCGCTCAATTTGTACACCCATGGCACGCACGTGACAGTGGCGCACGCCATGGGCACTACCATCGGCATCAACAGCATGATCCTGTTCGCCGCTTGTTTCGAGTTCATCGGCGGGGGCTGCGCGCCCGGCCGCTGGTCGCGTATGGCGTTCTGGACGGCGCAGGCATCTTTGCTCATTTTCTGGCTCGCGCTCAACGGGGCCGGCATCGTAAAAGGCTTCTGGCAACGGGCGCCGGGCGAAGTGGTTTTTTCCGAACTGATGCGAAGCCTGCGCCCCTTCTTCTACGCGTTCTGGGTAGCCGGGGCCGGCCTGGCCGCGGCGCTGACGGTTTTGGCTCTGGGCTTGCTCCGGACGACCCGGCGCAGCGCAGTCGAAGATGCCGCCGCCGAAAACAGGCCGGTAGTTGAGCCGGTCGCAGTATATCCGGACGAACGGGGGTAGAGTCATCGCCATCAACTTAATACTACTTTGCCACGTTAAGTTGAATGCTCCTGCCGAGCGTTGTCATTCTGAGGCACAGCCGAAGAATCCGGGGCTGAAGGCCTCATTTTTAAATTTTTAATCGGGCCTTCGACCCCGGATTCTTCGGCTGTGCCTCAGAATGACAA
>JAKLJF010000970.1 GCA_023151335.1 Thermoanaerobaculia bacterium
GAGCGACCTGAGTCGTCGTAGCAAACAAGTGAACAGTGGGTGTATTTTTTTTCATTTCAAATCAACCGATGTACAGGCCGTTGACGCCTTGAATGTGTCCGTACAGGTTTAAAAAAGAAGGTGGAAATAATCCGGTTTTATTTGAAGGCACAAAGAAAAGGGCATTTAGGTAAAGAACGGTCTGATTGGGGGTAATATTTTTATTGACTGATCCAAATTGTGGTCCGGGCGGTTCATCCTGCCTGCCGGGTCACGCAGGTCACTTTCAAACTAAGCGCTTCTCCGCGAATCGATAAAAGAAGCGATCAGCGCCACCAGCAATGGCAAGGCCGCCACGATCAGGCTTGCCAACCGGAGTTTAAATGCGAAGCGCAGCGTCAGGCTTGCCGCCAGCACGAGAATCATCCCGATGATCACCCAGGTGTTGATATCCGTGCCGGCGCCGAAACTGCTGCGAAAACCCGCACCCCAAAGCGCAATGACGGCGATTAACAAATCAAGTACCCAGAAGAGCCAGAAAAGAAAAGCCATAGCCGCTGATTTCTGGGCAAGTTACAGGTTTTTCTTCACCTGCTGTTCGTTATGGACCCGGAAAACAAAGTCAGGGAGGCGTTGGAAAACAATAATGAATATGTTTTACCGGTAAAAGTTAAAGAGGTTCCCATTTCCATTTTTTAATCCATAATGGAGGGTGACTAAAAATATCTTCTACCATGACAGTTGTCAGGGTTTTATCTGTTACCGGGTTTCTAATTTTAGCCACGGAAAGCGCATAAAACCTTCGACGAAAAATCTTACCCAACCATTTTAAATCTTAATCACATGACTGTCAACATTCAGAGTCTTCGTTTTAAGGCCAGTGACAATTTGCAGGCACACGTACAGGAGAAAGTACAAAAATTATTTGACGTAAATGGAAGGATCATACGCGCCGATGTAACGCTGTACGAAGACGGCGGCGCACCGGCTAAACAATTTTGTGAGATCAAACTGTTGGTGCCCGGTCATGACCATATTGTAAAAAAAGGCGCGCCCACGTATGAAAAAGCCGTGGCAGACGCCGTCAGTGCGTTGCAAAAAGTATTGCTGCGCGGTAAAAAGGATTGAACGCGATACAAAGAAACCCTGAGTTGCGTGGGTTGGAGGCGTCATTGCGACACGGGAGCAGGGACACCTCCAACCCAAAAGAACCGCGGCGACCAAATGATACCGCCCCGCTAAGGGTTGTCACACGGCAGACCATCTTTTATATTCGCCTCCCTGTACGCCGCGGTCCGACGGGACTTCACGGAGCGGTTCGCAGGGGCGCAGCGAGGCGTAACAGTGGGCGGGCAATTGCTGATACAGCCGGGTGCCATCGGTTTTCCAGGCGATCATCTCGTCGCTGACTTCGCGGATCACTTTTCCGGGGTTTCCCACCACCAAACTGCGGCGGGGAATTTTTTCGCCGCTTTTGATAAAACACAAGGCGCCCACGATACATTCTTCGCCGATCTCCACCTCGTCCATGATCACGGCGTTCATGCCGATAAGGCTGTTGCGGCCGATGCTGGCCCCGTGAATAATAGCGCCGTGGCCGATATGGGCCGATTCGTGCAGGCGCACCGTTATGCCCGGGAACATGTGGATGGTGCAATTTTCCTGCACATTGCAGCCGTCTTCGATGATGATCTGCCCCCAGTCGCCGCGAATGGCCGCGCCGGGGCCGATGTAAACGTCGCGTCCGATAATGACATTGCCCGTCACTGCCGCCTGCGGGTGTACGAACGCGCTTTCGTGAACGACCGGCCGGTAGCCGTCAAATTCATAGATCATAAAACCGTCTGTTCAAAATTTGTCAGTGATTTGCAGGAAACGATTCCGGGTCGGGCAGGGCCGAAAAAAGCCCGTAGCTTTACCGCCGGTTATTTTCAGCCAAAAATACGACCTGAAATGCGCGCATCCATCTTTTTTGTTTTTTACTGTTTCACCAGCCTGCATTTACCCTACGCCCAAACCCAAATGTTCCAGCGCCTCGACTTCCCGGTGGTTCAAAACGGGAAAACGCTGGAATACGCCTTTGCCGGCGGTATGAACGCCCCGCAGCTTTCGGAGGCCGACCTGAATAACGACCAGATTCCGGACCTGGTGGTTTTCGACCGCGCGGGCGACGTTTTTCTGACGTTTCTCAACGAGGGAACGCCCGGCGAAAGGAGCTACCGCTTTGCGCCGGAATTTGCCTGCA
>JAKLJF010000971.1:0-1052 GCA_023151335.1 Thermoanaerobaculia bacterium
AAACCATCTAAACCATCTAAACCATCTAAACCATCTAAACCATCTAAACCATCTAAACCATCTAAACCATCTAAACCCTCCCATGTCTCCTCAACGCGAGCATAAAATCCTAGAAGTGATCCGGCAAAGCCAGCCCGACCTGACGGTGATCCTGGAGAACATCTTCGATCCGCTGAATATCAGTGCCGTACTGCGTTCCTGCGATGCGGTGGGCGTGCGGGAAATTTTTGTGTTGTACACCCGCGAATACCTCAGCAAACGTGGTCTTAAAGTGGGCAAAAAAACCTCCGCCGGCGCGTTCAAGTGGATCGACGTGTACGTATTTGAAGACCTGGAAGAGTGTTTCAAACGGGTACGGGAGCGCTATGGGCGCATTCTGGCCACCCGGCTGGGCGAGGAAAGCGCATCGCTCTATCAACTTGATCTTACTGTGCCCACTGCTTTATTGTTCGGCAACGAAGACGAGGGCGTCAGCGCCAAAGCCCTGGCACAGGCCGACGGGAATTTTCTCATTCCGCAGGTAGGATTCACTGAAAGCCTGAATATTTCGGTGGCCTGCGCGGTTTCCCTGTTCGAAGCCCGGCGCCAGCGCGCCGCCGCGGGTTTTTACGACCGCGAACCCCGCTTTAGTCCGGAGCAGCAGGAAAAATTGTTCCGGCGCTGGGAAGGCATGCTGAAAGAAAAAGCCTGGTTCCGTCGCTATGCTGTTCCGGTCGGCAAAGATTCCGCACCTTTGCTCCCGGTTTTTGTCGAACGCGACGAGTCGGCGCCGCCCAAAAAACAGGTGCGGCCCAATCCGCTGACAAAATTCGAATTGTAGTTTTTGACAGGATCGACAGGATTTGCAGGATTCTAAATCAAAATCCTGCAAATCCTGTCGATCCTGTCCAACAAAACCGCTCATGCAACTCTCCCTCATCATACCGCTCAAAAACGAAGCCGAGAGCCTGCCCGAACTCGAAGCCTGGATCCGCCGGGTGGCGGAGCAGCAGGGCTATAGCTACGAGATCGTCTTCATCGACGACGGCAGCACCGACCAGTCCTGGGCTGTT
>JAKLJF010000971.1:1061-2224 GCA_023151335.1 Thermoanaerobaculia bacterium
CGGGTGGCGGAGCAGCAGGGCTATAGCTACGAGATCGTCTTCATCGACGACGGCAGCACCGACCAGTCCTGGGCTGTTATCGAATCGCTGCAGGCGGCCAATTCGAACGTTAGGGCCATCAAATTTCGCCGCAACTACGGCAAGTCGGCCGCCCTGCAAGTGGGTTTCCAGGCCGCGCGGGGCGAGGTGGTGATCACTATGGACGCCGATCTGCAGGACAGCCCCGACGAGATTCCCGAACTGTACCGCATGATCGCCGAAGACAAGTATGACCTGGTGAGCGGCTGGAAAAAGGTACGGCACGACCCCCTGGAAAAGCGCCTGCCCAGCAAACTGTTCAACGCCGTGGCCAGCCGCATGAGCGGTATCCGGCTGCACGATTTCAACTGCGGCCTCAAAGCCTACCGGCAGGCCGTGGTGAAAGCCGTGGAAGTGTACGGCGAAATGCACCGCTGGATACCGGTACTGGCCAAATGGGCCGGTTTTACCAAAATCGGCGAAAAAGTGGTGGAACACCGCGCCCGCAAATACGGCTCTTCCAAATTCGGCTGGGAACGTTACATCAACGGTTTTCTCGACCTGCTTTCCGTGTACTTCGTGGGCAAATTCGGCAAACGGCCCATGCACTTTTTTGGCACGCTCGGGGTGTTGTCGTTTCTCATCGGGTTTATTTTCCTGGCATATCTGAGCTGGGCCAAAATCGTGTACAAAGAATACGGCATCGCCGACCGGCCGCTGTTCTATTTCGGTATTCTGGCGCTGATCGTGGGTTCGCAGCTGTTTTTAACGGGGTTTATCGCCGAGATCGTGAACCGGAACGCGCCGGGTCGGAATGAATATTTGGTGGAAAAGGAAATATAACCATGAAAATCATCCTGCTTTCACCTGCCCATCCCCTCCGCGGCGGCATCGCCGCCTCTTCCGAGCGCCTGGCGCTGGAACTCCAAAAACAGGGGCACGAAGTGGTGATCTACAGTTTCAAACTGCAATACCCCGGTTTTCTTTTTCCCGGCAAATCACAGTACACCGACGAGCCGCCGCCGCCCGGCCTGACGATCAAAACCCGGTTGAACTCCGTCAATCCGTTCAACTGGCTGCGGGTGGGCCGGGAAATAGCGCGGGAAAACGCCGATAAGATCATCGTCCGTTTCTGGCTGCCGTTC
>JAKLJF010000972.1:0-1937 GCA_023151335.1 Thermoanaerobaculia bacterium
GATTCCACCGCTGTTTGGCGGTAAAGGTTACCTCAAAAAATACCTTCACCTTTGGCGATTTGAAGATACATTGGACCTCTCCGACGGCAGCATTAGCGAAATGGAAAACCACGCGCGTTTTCGTTTCGTACACGCACAGGAGAAGGACATTCTGAGCCTGCGTAAAGAAAACGGGGTAGTACGGATTGTTACCGAACCCTTGAAATCGGAACGTCCGGAAAACATCTATGGACAGTGGCTTAAAATTTGGAATAAAGGGTACCCTCCTGCTTTATTGTTGGAAGAGGAAGGCCGGCCTGCAGCTTTACTTGCACTCGATACGGGTCATTTCAAGGTGTTTACCGCCGATGATTTCAGCCGAAACGACCCTGACGCGCAACGGCTGCGGAAACTGGCGGAAGCCAATGCGGCGTCGTGTATACTCACTATTGCCCACAAGGCCGATGTCGTTGGAAAACCGGATATACTCCGCTACCGCAACCATGGCAGCTTGCGTACGCAGTTTTGGGCCGGGGTTGATCCGAATAGCAACGTTAATGCGTTTCGCCACGTGGCAGAGCACTACCCGGTCCGGCTGCCAGAATTATTTGAAACCCTATCCACCCGCATTTGTGCGTTCGACAACCGTCTGTGGCAACGGGTTCGAAAAGACATCGAGGACAGCAAAGACAAAGACGGGAACATCGATAAACGCCTCGATTTTTATCGTCATAAACTCAAATTGGTCGTACATGGCGAAAGCCCCACCGAACATGCGGGCAATAAGGGTTGGCTCCAGGAATGGGAGGAGGAATTAATAACATTTATTCCTGATTGTCACTTTCTCGTACTGCACCTCTCCTTTATTGAACGTATTTTGGAAGCCAAACATTTGGCAGATCCGGCATACCGGGCCGGAAACATCGGCCTGTTTATTGACAAAGAGTTGCGTCCAGCCATCGAACAGGGTGGCAAAATCCGGGATAATTTTTTCTTGGTGGTCACCACGGGTCGAGGCCGCAGCGAGTGGCTGGCTTCCTTGGACGGAGAGGACTACCGTCATTTCAACCGCTTTACCATTTTCCGTCCGGTAGAATCGCTGATCTCGGCGGTGGAGCACAGCCTGTCGATCAAAGATGATATCGATCTGAAATTCCGGTTGGTTAAGGTACTTTTCGGCTCATAAAACACTCTTATACATAAAACTCAAACTGCACGAAATCATGTCCGATCTTCCCCGTATTATGCTCGTGGTTTGGCGTTGGGGTAACAGTGATGAATTTCGTTTGCCCAAAGGTCATACGCATGTAGAATGGTCTCTTGATGCGTCTGACCACGCCGATGACCGCTTCGTCCAGGTGGATTTACGCGCGCGCGAAGCCTTGCCCCCCCTAACCGAATTGATATCCCGCTATTTAGGCGCAGGGAACGTCCTGCTCTTTTTACATGACCACCAGGACTATGGCTTTTCCTCCGAATTCCGCGGACGTTTGATCGATGCCATTGGACATGCCGGCGGAAGTCGTATTGGTCAATTATATGTACGCCTTTTCACTGGCGGAAAAGAACCGTTATACTGTACGCCGCAATTTCTGAAGGGGATACTCGGATCGGGTGGAAATTTTGCCAGCGATCTGGTGGGACTACCCGACCGGGTTCCAGTTGTGCGAAAATATGACCCGAACAAGGGAGAACGGATACTGAACGCCGAACATTTCAACGCCGTTTGGCAGCACTACTGGCAACACAGCCGGCAAAGCGAAAAACTCGGCTACTTGAAGGAGAATTTTGCCCGCTGGGCGCACAAATACGACGACGAGTTGTGCAAAGACACGCCCGGATACGGATATCCTTATTACCTGCAAAAAGACCCGGACTTATGGAAAGCGCTGGCCAGCTTTACACAAAATGAAAGCATCTTGCATCGGCTTTCTAAAAACGGCGAAACACCAAGCGGG
>JAKLJF010000972.1:1947-2219 GCA_023151335.1 Thermoanaerobaculia bacterium
TCCAAAAGAAAATGATGGGCAGCCGTCGAGGTATGTCCACGCTTATCATCAATTGCGGGAAGATATGCTTAACTGGATTTATTATGAAACCGTGGATGACGCCGAACGCCTGACCGAAGACATCTACAACCGTATGAACGAACTTTACCACGCCCTCCCTGGCGAAAACTTCTAAACGTCTTATGAAGCCCTTAGCCATTTTTCCCGCTGACATGTTGCCGCTTTCGCCCCGTTGGGAGCAATGGTTCCGGGAACAGGGATACGTCCTGGAG
>JAKLJF010000973.1 GCA_023151335.1 Thermoanaerobaculia bacterium
GTTTTGCCTGTGCTGGGGTACTCCACGACGAGCCGGTTCGACCCGGACAATATTCCGGTGAACATGGCCAAATGGCTGGAAGCGTACAGGCAGGAGATCCGCTATGTGATAGAGCACCAGCTCACAGCTGACGCTTCAATCCGGAACAAATGGGCCGCCCTGCGGGAAGGAACGGAAGACAGTCCGGACGACTTCAACGGTCAGAATCCGCTGCTGACCACCAAATGGAACCAGTCGCCTTACTACAACGCCCTGTGCCCGTACGACAACAACCATAACGCCCGCACGGTTACCGGCTGCGTGGCAACCGCCATGGCGCAGATCATGAAATACTGGAATTATCCCGCTAAAGGCAGCGGCTTCCATTCTTACGACCACCCCAAACACGGCACGCTTTCGGCCAACTTCGGCAGCGCCACCTACAACTGGGCGGCCATGCCCAACCAACTCAACGGCGACAACCCCGAAGTAGCCACGCTGATGTACCATTGCGGGGTGTCGGTCAATATGAATTACGGCGTCAGCGCCACCGGAGGCAGCTTTGCCTGGGTGATCTCGGCACAAAGTCCGGTGCAAAACTGCAGCGAATACGCCCTCAAAACGTACTTTTGCTACAACCCCAATACCTTGCAAAGCAACATCCGGTTCAATTACACGACCGACGGCTGGCTCAACCTGCTGAAATCGGAACTGGATGCCGGCCGGCCCATTTTGTACGTGGGTTTCGGCTCGGGCGGCGGCCACGCCTTTGTGTGCGACGGCTACGACAATAACAACAATTTCCACTTCAACTGGGGCTGGGGCGGCAGCTCCGACGGTTATTTCTGGGTAGATGCGCTCAATCCGGGCACGCTGGGAAGCGGCGGCGGCTCGGGCGGCTACAACCAGAACCAGTACATCCTGACCGGTATCCAACCCGCACAGAACATCCCGGCCGCCGAATTCAACCTGTACGCCCCCGTCACCGCCACGCCGAACCCCGTCGACTACGGCCAAAGCGTCAGCGTGCAGGCCGATATCATCAACAACGGCGCGGCCACTTTTTACGGCGACATTACGGCGGCCCTGTTCGACGAAGACAAAAATTTCGTGGAATACATCGGAACCTTGTCTGAAAACAACGGCCTGCCTTCCAATTTCCACTACATCAACGGCCTGACGTTCAACAGCAACAGCTTGTCGGCCGCTCCCGGGAATTATTTCATCGGGATTTTTGTGCGCCCCGCCGGCGGCAACTGGATCAAGGTGGGTAACGGCAATTATGCCAACATGATACCGTTTACCATCTCCAACGACAACAACATCGAACTGTACGCGCCGATCACCGTCGAGCCCGAGCCGCTTCAGCGAAATCAGGCGGCCACGATCAATCTGGACGTCGCCAATTTCGGTACCACCGCTTTCAACGGTACCATCTCCGTTGACCTCCACGACCTGAACGGCGACTGGTTACAAACCATCTCGGAAATTCCGGGGTTGTCGATGCCCGTCAATACCCATTTCATCGAGGGGCTCACTTTCACTACCACCGGGCTGGACGTACCCCCCGGCACCTACCTGCTGGCCGTATGGGAACAGGAAAACGGCGGCGACTGGGAAATGGTCGGTTCCACCGATACCTATCTCAATCCGCGCCAGATCGTGATCACGGAACCGGCGCTCCAGCCCGATCCGTATGAAGCGAACAACTTTCAACTCACTGCTTTCAAGTTGCCCCTGAACTTCAACGGAAATACCGCCCCCCTCAACACGGAAGGCTCCAATCTGCACGAAGGCGCCGATTTAGATTATTATAAACTGGTTCTGCCGGCAGGTTATTCCTACCGGATCAGCGGCAGGGTGCAGGACAGCTACAACTCGGATAACGGCCAGACCTACACCGTCGATGCGCTGTGGTCGTATGCCATCGGCAGCGACTGGTCAGGCGCCTACGACGACGTGCTCACCGACGGCGATATCCTTGTTCAGACCGGCAACGGGGCAAATGTCTATTTTAAAGTGGCGCCCTATTTCCAGGGCAATACCGGCGCCTATCGCCTCGACCTGCAGGTGACCCGGACTGCTCTGACCGGCACGGACCAACTGAGCGATATCACGCCGCTTACCCTGTATCTGAATCCGGCGCACAACCGGCTGACCCTCAGCGCGGCAGATGAAACGGTTGAACTGGGCGAGATCTCCATTTATGACGCCGCGGGGAAACGCCTGTTCTCC
>JAKLJF010000974.1 GCA_023151335.1 Thermoanaerobaculia bacterium
TGACAAACCATGAACCTCGAAAAAATAGCCTCCTACGTCGCGGCCGGTGTGTTCGGCTGGATTTTCATCTCGCTGCCGAAGGTGGTGCAAAAGAAGATGAGCTGGCTGACCTTGCTATCAAGCATCGGCCTGGCCGGGGTCGTGGGGTTTATCGGCGGCAGCGTATTGTCCTACGCCTTTCCGCACCTGCCCGCTGAAATCGTGTGCAGCATTACCTCCATCTTGGGCGCCACCTGCCAGCATTGGATGGACCGCTTCACGCATTTTGCCGACCGCGCTGCGACCCGGGTGGAAGAGGCTGCCCTGGATATGATCGGCAAAGACGAAGTAGAAAAGCCAGAAAATGAACCTGAAAACCCGAAATGAATCATTCACCATAAAAATGACTCCCAAAATGAAATTCGTTCACAACATCTTCAAAAGTTCCCTCACTCTGGTGGTCTTGGCCACCGTCAGCCTCTGTGCCGTTTTTGCCGGCCCCGACTCGCTCGGATCGGCTTTCGACAGTCTCGGCGTGGTCAGTTACGCCGATCCCACGTCTTTTGTTACGCCCTCGGCCACGAGCAGTGTGGAAGTGGCCATCACCATTTTGCTCGGCCTGTTTGCCGGCGCCATTCCCGGCTTGAAACGTATTCCAAAGACTTTTATCCGCAGTGCGGCGGCGGCCCTGCTGGTGGCCGGCGGCGCAGCCACGTTCAAACTGGGCTTTTTGACCCAGGAGAGTTTCGAGTACGTGATCCAGCAGTTTTTGCCCAATTTCGCTTACGCCGGACTGGTCTACAACGCCTTGAAGTTTGGGCTGCCATTCATCGGCAAGATGTTAGGCAAGGACTGGAATTTTTTCCAAAGTATCAAACCCGCTCAGTAATACACCGCGATCTTAATAACCCTCAAACCCGCTCCATGCTGGCCAACCCGGTATGGAGCACCATTTATCCGGTGATGAAAAACGACGCCCTGAAAAACATCCTGCTGTGCGCTCTTTTGGCTGCCTGCGCTTTCCTCCTTCGGGGAGGATGCGACGGGGAAAAGTCACTGGAGACAATCTATGTACCGCGTTACGATACTATCTCCCAGTGGAATATCCCCCAGACGCCGGTGCAATGGCAGGAACTGATCGCCGGTAATTCCGCGATCAAACAATTGCTTCAGGCCACGTTTCAAAAGGTGGTGTACCGGCGCGATACCATCCATGACCGGGTATTTGTCAGCGCCCCAACGCCGGTGGATACCCCCATCCTGGTTCTTCCGCAAGCAAACGAATGGGCGGAGGATATCCAGCTTTTCGAAGGCGAAGTCCAGGGCGATAACGGGCATTGCGTGTTTCGATACCTGGCTGGTGTCGGGCACGACTCCCTGCAATTCATTGCCATCGAGGGCGCCTGTGAACACAAGACCCAAGACTCGACCCTGGATTTTCCGCCGGATTTGCCGCTTCGGCTACTGGCCGGAATATCCGCAGCGCCGGAGATCCAATTGGGCGCAAAGGTTGGCTGGTCGCCGCAAGCCAGGGGGCTTCGCTATGGACTTCATTCTTCCTGGAAGGGCATTTACGGAGCGGCCAATTATGCCCCCGGCGACAAATCCTGGCTGTTCGAAGCGGGAGTGCTGTTGCCGCTTGGAAAACAAAAATGAAAAAAATCAAAATCATCCGCAAGCGAACACAAAGTACCTGAAACATCCCCAACCCTGCCACAATAACAGGCGCGGATTGGTACGAACTTGAACCCTAAAATACACTGCAAATGGCTTGTGCAAACGGTTATATCGAAGTCAACGGCGACTGCGTGTACGCCTTCGGAAACGAATCGGGCGTCAGTCCGGACGGAACGCCGCTGCCCCAAAACCAGGGCGGCGGGTTCTGGGACTGGGTAAACAAAAACCTGCCCGACATCCTGATCGCTGCCGGCTCGGTGTGGCAATCGAGCCAGCAAAGCAATAACCAGCAGCCCACTTCCCCGGGCCCGCAACCGCCGCCGGCACAACAAAATAAGATACCAATCTGGGTCTGGATTCTGTTGGCCGTGGCGGTGATCGTCATCTTAGTCTTATTGCTGCGTCCACGCACCACCCAGATCGTACAAACGCCATTACCTATCGCATAACCCTTTAAAATCGAACATCATGTGTACATGTCAGGACGAAAATAACAAACCCTGCTCCTGCTGGAAAAAGTGGGCGCTCATAGTCTTGGGTCTCGTTGCCCTG
>JAKLJF010000975.1 GCA_023151335.1 Thermoanaerobaculia bacterium
GCGGGAACGTATTGGAAAAGCTGGACTCGCCCATACTGGACTTTTTCGACCTGTTCCAGTTGTTTATCAAACTGCTGGGCAATTCCGACGAGGTACCCACCTGGCTGAGCCGGAAACTGCGCGAAGCCGATACGTACATCCTGCTAGGCGTGCAGCTCGACCGCTGGTACTACCAGCTGTTTTTACACTACCTGAACGGACTGGACAACAACGCATTTACCAACGTCAACCAGAATTTCCCCTTCCTGAGCCAGGTGGGCGACGATATGCGCGAGTTTGTGCTCAGTCAGTTCAATATCCGCCAGGTTGCCACGGCCCGGAGCGATTTCGATACCCTGTACCAAACCTGCGCGCAAAAAGGTATTCTGCGCGAATTGCACGATCCCTTGTCGACGGAACAAACGCAAATCCGCGTACTTGTTGCCCAACTCAAATATGAAGAAGCCTTTGAACTGCTCGAACGCGGCCTGGAAGGCGCCGAACTACAGGTCGATTTGCCCCAGTTGAAAGCCCGTTACCAACAGTGGAAACAACACCGGCAAAACAGCACTGCCGACCCGCGCGATCTCGACCTCGAAATCAATAAAATCCGCTACGCCTTGCTCACCTACGCCGGCCAAATGACAACCGTATGAACCCGACGACAGAATACCGCTATCCGGGCATCCAACCCTTTTCCGGCAGGCAAAAAGACCTGTTTTTCGGCCGCGACGACGACCGGGAGCGGCTGTTGTCGCTGATTTTGGTGGAAAAACTGACGGTGCTGTTCGGCAAATCGGGTCATGGCAAATCCTCGCTGCTCAACGCCGGCATCGCGCCCGCGCTCGAAAAAGAAAACCTGCGCGGCAAACGGGAATACGTGCCCGTTTTTATACGCTTCCACTCCCGCGTCGGCAATGAACAGTACGATTGGTTCGATTGGTTCTCGTTCCACCTGGCACAACAGGCGCCGCCCGCCGACCCCGAAATGTACGAACAGCGCCGCTACCTGCCCCGCAGCCTTTGGGGCGAGATCAAACGCCGCCAAACCCACGACAACCAGACTTTCGTGCTGCTTTTCGACCAGTTCGAAGAACTCTTCACCTACCCGCCCGAACAGATCGCCGCCTTCAAACAACAACTGGCCGACCTGCTCTACGCCGACATCCCGGAATATCTCGAAGAACTCGAAGAAATCCTGCCGCCGGAAGAAGCGGCCTGGCTCAACCGCAAGCTGGACGCCCACGCCCTGTTTTCTATCCGCGCCGACCGCCTGAGCGAGCTGGACCAATTGAAAGACGCCCTGCCCGCTATCCTGAACAAACGCTACGAATTGCGCGCCATGACGCGGGAACAGGCCCGGGAGGCCCTGGAGAAGCCGGCGGCGCTGTCCGCGGTGGCAGGCGTAGTTTTTAAATCGCCTACCTTCCAGTGGCAGGCGCCGGCGCTTGAAAAAGTGCTCGCCGAACTGTCCCGGGATAAACAAGGCCGTGAAACCGGCATCGAAGCTTTCCAGTTGCAAATACTGGCACAAAACGTGGAAAACCGCGTGATCCGCGGCGAAGTGCCCGACCGCGACGGCGACGGCAAGCCCGACGTGGCCGTATCCGACCTGCCGGGTATGGAACGCCTCTACGAAGCGTTTTACGAAGACGCCCTCGAAAAACTGCCGGCGCCCGACCGAAAAAAAGCCCGTCGCCTGCTCGAACAGGGCCTGATCTTCGAACAGGACAACCAACGCATCAACCTGCACGAAAAACTCATTCAACGCGACTACGGCGTCGGCGAAAGCCTCATCCAACAATTGATCGACCTGCGCCTGCTGCGCGCCGAACCCAGCACCTCCGGCGGACATAACATTGAACTCTCGCACGATTCCTTTGTGTTCCCGATCCTGAATGTAGCCCGGCGGCGCAAGCAGGAACTGTGGCGGAGGCGGGCAACCGCCCTGGGTATTTTTGCCGGACTGCTGATCCTCGCCCTGGGCGCCGGCAGTTTGTTCCGTCTGTTTGAAAACCAACCTGATGCCGCTGTGATACGGCAAAACACTGTGCTGGTGCATCAACTGGATTCTTTGAAAACGATAAAAAGCCTCGAAGAACAAGCCCGCGACGTAGCCCTGCGGTATATCGAATGTGTAAACCGGCATGACATAGCCTGCCTGTCCGATCTGATGGCCGATACCCTGGAGCGATACCACCAGGTGGAAAACCTGCCGCGCCGCCAACG
>JAKLJF010000976.1:0-395 GCA_023151335.1 Thermoanaerobaculia bacterium
TACCCGTGAGATTGCCTCATTTCAACAGGCGTTGCAGTAGGCGTTTGGGGAACGCGGAATTTATTCCGGGAAAAAAGGGAACTAATTGTCAGGCTTATAAGTTATGGCTGCAACAAATCGAACAACAATCTGGAGGCGGTGAGCTGCGGCGTTACTTCGCACTTGAAAATCACGATTCTCTACAACACGCCCGGCAATTTTCCCCTCCTTTTTCCAGATAAATTAGGAAAGGTAGCCTGATTGACAAGGCCCCGGCAGAGCGAACGCCGGGGTCTTTGTTATTACGAATTGCGGATTGCGGATTGCGGATTACTGATTACGGATTGCGGATTACGGATTGCGGATTGCGGATTGCGGATTTATTAAACTCTTGGTATTGGTCAATAAATTTGGGT
>JAKLJF010000976.1:405-2208 GCA_023151335.1 Thermoanaerobaculia bacterium
CGCAATCCGTAATCCGTAATCCGTAATCCGTAATCCGTAATCAATCCAACACCAGTTCAAACTCCACCCTCCGGTTTTGTTCGCGGCCGGCGGGCGAGTTATTGCTCACCATGGGGCGCGACTCGCCGTATCCTTTGGAACGCAGGCGTTCTTCTTTGATGCCTTTGTACAGCAAATAATCGGAGCAGGCCTTGGCACGTTCGGTGGACAGGATCAGGTTGCTTTCCGCGGAGCCCACATCGTCGGTATGGCCGCTGATCGACAACTTGTAGTCGGGGTACTGGTTCATGATCTCTATGATTTCGTCGAGCACTTTAAACGACGAGCTTTTCAACACGGCCTTGCCGGTTTCAAATTGTACCGCCCGCATGGCAAACTCCAAACGTTCTTTGGTCTCTTTTTTCACTTCCGGACAGCCGAAGTTGGTGGGTAAGCCAGGTGTGGTGGGGCATTTGTCGAGGTTGTCGGCCACGCTGTCGCCGTCGGTGTCAGGACAGCCATTAAAGGGCCCCGCGGCATTGGGACAGGGGTCATCTTCATCCGGTACGCCGTCGTCGTCGCTGTCTTTTTTAACGGGGCAGCCGCCGTTGTCGGCCGGGCCTGCCTGACGCGGGCACTTGTCGTCTTTATTAGCCACGCCATCGTTGTCGGAGTCGGGGCAGCCTTTAACTGTTCCGGCCTCGGTGGGGCAATCGTCGTCTTTATCGGCCACACCGTCGCGATCCGTGTCCGGGCAGCCCCGGAGCGTTCCTGCCTCGGTGGGGCAATCGTCGTCTTTATCGGCCACGCCGTCGCTGTCCTGGTCGGGACAACCTTTGGTTGCCACACTTCCAGGCTCAGTTGGGCAGGCATCGTCTTTGTCGGCCACGCTGTCGTTATCACGGTCGGGGCAACCCATGGTCACGGCCGGGCCGGGCTGGGTGGGGCATTGATCCTGCGGATCGGGTACGCCGTCTTTGTCGGTATCGACGGGTTTGGGTTCGCCTTTGTGGAGCAGGTAAACAAAGCCAACGCCAATTTGCGCGTTGTCGCGGTTGTCCTTCAGGGCTTTTCTGAATTCCGCCTGTGCATTAATAAAGGCGTATTTGGAAATGCGGAAATTGGCGCCTACGCCGAAGGGCAGCTGGGCATGGCCGTTTTCAAACTCTTCGAGGAAATAGCCGCCGCCGGCAAAAGCGTAGGGGGTGATCCTGGCGTCGTTCTTCAGGTTGACCAGTTGGAATACCAGGTCGATGCTTGTAGTGACGGTATTCCCTTCGAGACCAGGAAGTTTGGCGAGGCCAAGTTTGAAGGGTACGCCGACATTCAGGAAAGGCGCCACATTGCGGAAATAACCCACCTCAAACCCTTCGCCCAGTTTGAAGTCGTCGTCATTGAGGGCGCCGTAATCAAAGAAATTCAGTTTGGCATGAACGGCATTGGGGAATTCCCGGTTTTGGGCTGTACCGGTTTGGGACATGAGCCCCCAGATCAGGAGCAGGAGTAAAAAAGAAAACTTTCTCATTGTGTTTCAGATTATTTTATTCGGGCATCCAAACAAAAAGGATACCAATAACCTGAAACAGGTATGGTTTTAGGGCTGCAAACCGCCACCCGATTTGCTATTGGTCGGATAGATGACTTTTGAGCGACGGCTTGCAGCCCGGACAACGATATCTTTACAAATTGTCGTATTCGTAAATTTCATGCTCCAGGTGAGCACCTGCCTGGATCTCCACCAAGGGGTGAATGATCCCGTCGTGAAGGTCGTACACCCAACCATGCAGGTGCGGAGCGTTACGTTTTTTCCACGCGTTTTGTACA
>JAKLJF010000977.1:0-1860 GCA_023151335.1 Thermoanaerobaculia bacterium
GAGAGGGGAAAAGTGGCGGCGCCAAGGCCGGCATAACCTGCCAGTTTCAGCACCGAACGCCGGGTCATGGATTTGTTTTTCATAGCAAGGCTAAAAGTAATTCGTATTTGATTTTTTCGTGCCTTTGAGGCCGGCATTTATTATCTGGTCAGCATGCTACGGGGCAGTTTATAACTTCGGTTTTTTAAAAAATCTCGCTTTTTTAACAAAAATTTGCAGCTTGGAAATCGCCGTGCTGTTGCGTCCGAAGATTGGAGCAAAGGACTTTTAACCAGACAGCGCGGGACGGGCTTACTCAATTAAAAGGTGAAAATGAAAAAATACCACTGGCTGCTGTTTCAATGCCTGGCACACACCGCCCTCGCCCAGCAATACTCCATTCAACCCATCCCTTTTCACCGGGTCCAGCTGGAGGACCATTTCTGGGCGCCCCGCATCGAAACGGTGCGTAACGTGACTGTACCGGCCACCTTCCGGAAAAACGAGGAAACCCTGCGGATCAAAAATTTCGAGGTAGCGGCCGGGACAGTTCCCGGCAGCGTATGCACCCGTTTTCCGTTCGACGATTCCGACGTGTTTAAAAGTATCGAAGGCGCAGCCAACGCCTTGCGCACCAAACGGGATCCCAAACTCGAAGCGGACGTGGAGGCCCTGATCCAAAAAATCGGGGCGGCCCAGGAACCCGACGGCTACCTCTACACTTGGCGCACCATCGTGGAGCGCCAGAAACGAAGCGGCGACACGACAAAGCCCCAGCATAAAAAACCCTTTCTGGACTGGCTCGACGGCCCGCGCTGGCAAAATGAAGATAAACTCAGCCATGAACTCTACAATGCCGGGCACCTGTATGAAGCTGCCGTTGCCTGGTACCAGGCTACCGGTAAACGCAATTTGCTGGACATTGCCCTGAAAAATGCCGAACTCGTTGCCCGCGATTTCGGTCCCGGCAAACTGGCGAAAGCGCCCGGCCACCAGGAAATTGAGATCGGACTCGTGAAACTGTACCAAACGACCGGCGAGCGACGCTGGCTCGACCTGGCCAAATTTTTCCTCGACGTGCGCGGCTACGGCGAGGAATATTCCCAAAACCATAAAAAAATACAAGACCAGCGGGTGGCCGTGGGGCATGCCGTGCGCCTGGCCTATATGTTTGCCGGCGCAGCCGACGTAGCGGCCCTGACAGGCAGCCACGAATACGACGAAGCCATGAAAGCCGTGTGGGAAGACATCGTGGGCACGCAGATGTACGTCACCGGCGGCGTAGGCGCCACGGGTAGCAACGAGGGCTTCGGCGGGGCTTACGATTTGCCGAACTACAGCGCCTACTGCGAAACCTGTTCGTCTATCGCCTTTCTGTGGTGGTCGCAGCGGATGTTCCAACTGACCGGCGAAAGCCGCTACCTCGACGTGGTGGAACTGACCCTGTACAATGCCCTGAACGCGGGGTTGTCGCTTTCCGGCGACCGTTTTTTTTACCCCAACCCCCTGGAAAGCCGCAAAAATGTGGAGCGCACCGAATGGTTCAGCTGCGCCTGCTGCCCGCCCAACCTGACCCGTTTTTTCACCGCCCTGCCGGAACTGTTCTACGCCAGAAAAGGCAACGACTTGTATATCAACCAGTTTGCCGCGAGCCAGACCGGTATCGAAAACACCAACAGCAAAGGACAAAAAGTTAAAGTGAATATCCGGCAGGAAACCGGCTTCCCCTGGGACGGCCTGGTAAAAATCCACGTCGATCCCGCCAAACCGAACACGTTTTCCCTGAAAATTCGCATTCCCGGCTGGGTGAAAGGCGACGTCGTGCCGTTGGATCTGTACCGTTTTTACGCCTTTTCCGGCAATCCACTGAGCCTGAAAGTA
>JAKLJF010000977.1:1958-2207 GCA_023151335.1 Thermoanaerobaculia bacterium
CGATGTGGTCGAACTCGATTTGCCCATGCAAACGCAGCGGGTGGAGGCCAATGCCAAAGTGGAGGCCGATGCTGGCCGTTTTGCTTTGAAAAGAGGGCCGCTGGTGTACTGCCTCGAAGGCCGCGACCAGACCGACGACCGCGTGTTGAATATGCTGATTCCGGACTCGGCCGTCATTCGTTCGACTTATGATCCAAACCTGCTCGGCGGAATACAAACACTCCATTTTTCGGGTTTTCTGGTGAAAAA
>JAKLJF010000978.1 GCA_023151335.1 Thermoanaerobaculia bacterium
TAAGGACCTGAGTGACGACCCCCAAGATCCGTTTGCACATCTCGGATTAGTCAGATATGACTGGACGCCGAAACCGGCTCTGTCTGCTTTTAAAGCCATGACGGCTGCCTGCCTGGGCGGGGCTTGCCCATGCTCTTGCCCCGATAATATTACTTTTCATACACAAGGGCAGGTCGACGAGTTCTCTTCTCGCTACCCGGGCTGCAATTCTATAAAAGGTAACGTTGTAATACGGGGGTGCGAGATAACGAGTTTGCAGGGGTTGAGTGGTCTTGACTCGGTTGGCGGTAATCTTGTTATCCGGGAAAACGCCTGGCTTTATGATTTGAGCGGATTGGAAAACCTGTCATTTGTCGGCGGCGAACTATTGATCTCTTTTAACGGCAAAATGACCGATTTGACTCAATTTAAACATCTTAAAGAGATCGGCGGTGCGCTTACTTTCTTCGGCAATCCCAGTTTGAAAAGTTTAAAGGGATTGGACAGCCTTCGGTCCGTCAGAGGGAGTGTTAACGTATGGGTCAATGAATCATTGAAAGATCTGAGCGGCCTGGATCGACTGGATTCCATCCATGTAAATCTTTCTATCGGTGGCAACGCCAACCTGATCGATTTGAATGGGTTGGGAAATCTCCGGTTTATAGGAAAAAGTTTTGCAGCGGGCGATTTTTTCGGGGCAAAAAACGTTTCCCTGGCCAGTTTGAATGGATTGGAAAAACTGAACTTTATCGGCGACAAACTCGATATTTTTGACAACCCCCAGTTGTCAAACTTAAGCGCTCTCGACCATTGTATTTTTATTGGCGGAGCCCTCCGGATATACAATAACCCTGTTCTGAGTACTTGTTCCGTGCAGAGTATCTGCGACTATTTGCTAATTCCTTCAGGTTTAATATCTATAGGCCTGAATGCGAGCGGCTGCGAGACGCTGGCAAAGGTTAAATCGGCATGTACGACGCCGGCCCCCGATTTCAATTCCAATGTAACAAGTGGCTGTGCCCCGTTGGTCGTGCAATTTGTGAACACATCGTCGCCATGTTTTTCAAGCGAATGGCAGATTACGGGCGGTGTGCCGGCAACTTCGACTGAAACAAACCCATTGGTAAGATTTGACGCCCCGGGCCTTTATTCCGTGACACTGACCATTCGCAACGCGGCAGGTAGTAAAACCGTAACTAAGCCAGGTTATATCATGGTATTACCAGGCCCGGTTGCAGGCTTTAACGGTGTTTTAATCAATAAAACCGTTTCATTCTCCAATACTTCCGTCCATGCGACGTCCTACAGTTGGGATTTTGGCGATGGCCAGAGCAGCATACAGACAAATCCCAAACATCAATTCCCGGCAGCCGGCGCCTACACTGTCACCCTGATAGCCCAAAGCGATTGTTCGGCTGATACTTTTTCACAAACTTTCACCATTGGTGGGCTGCCAACAGCTGATTTTACATCAGACAAACAGCTGGTATGTGCCGGCGATACGGTTCGTTTTTTCAATTTTTCAAAAAATGCTGCTTCCTTCAAGTGGGCCTTTGCAGGGATAGCCGGAAATGGCACTTCATTTCTCGTCAATCCCCATATAGTTTATCATACGCCTGGGATTTTCACCGTTATACTGTTTGCGTATAACGATTTTGGGATGGTTTCGGAAATAAAGGAGCAATACATTACCGTCATTGGGAAGCCTTTGGCCCTATTTGATGTCTCGGGGGGCGACGGTCTTACCCTGACCTTCGACAACCGATCCCAATTCGGCGAAAATTGTCAATGGAATTTTGGCGACGGAACGACGGGTACTTCATGCGATAAAGAGTTTACGCATACATTCCCTGCACCCGGTGTTTATACTGTCCAACTGACGATCCAAAATTATTGTGGCACGAGCACATTCACGCAGATCATTAGCGCTGCCATGCCGCCGGTTGCGTCGTTCACCGCATCTCCGGAGGAAGGATGCTCGCCCCTTGCCGTTCAGTTTGCCAATAAATCTTCGGCCAACACCACATCGCTTTTTTGGCAATTCCCCGGCGGTGTGCCGGCTGTTTCGACGGCGCATAACCCGTTGGCAACGTTCAAAAATCCGGGCGTCTACACCGTCTCCTTAATTGTAGGTAATGCCGGTGGAAGCGATACATTTAAACATATTGTTATTGTGAACGCTCTTCCTAAAGCGGATTTTACTTATCAAAAGGACGGCGCCACAGGCA
>JAKLJF010000979.1 GCA_023151335.1 Thermoanaerobaculia bacterium
CAATTGATATGAGTTTTGATAACTTTTTTCTATATTCTTCGACCGATAGATTATTTTTTGCAAATGTAAACCACCATTTTCCATCTTTTCTCTGTCCACTTTTTAGAATATGAGGATTTATTTCTTTGTTTTCAATAAACCAGTTCAGAATTCTTGGGTATTCATCTGTCAAGTTAGTGCTATTACTCATAGTGCTCCCACATTTATTACAGCACAACTGACCCAAATCTTTATGCCCAATTAAATGGCAAGGATATTCTTCATGGAGTATATTATCATAAACCCACTTTCGTTTTGCAAGTTGAGGGCTATTGCAACAAGCATTACAAAAATTGCAAACATACCAGCCACAATCTTTGTGATTTTCTATACGGCATTTTACACTATCTCTGCTGTCAATTATTCCTTCACATTTTCCATTCAGGCAGTGTGATATGTAAATAACTTCGTTTTCATTACAACTAATATTAGTACAATGAAAATCTGAAACCCCCCAAAAGGAGTATTTTGTTTTTTTTATAGGTCTCAGAATTTCGTTGCAACTTTGACATTTTATGCGCTCTAAAAATCGATTAACCTTGTTAATAACATTTAGTAATATCTCATAGTCAGCTTCTCTGAACTCAATTTTAAGAATGCGTAAAAAATCCCAAAGCGAATACTGTTCCCATTGCTCATTGCTGTGTAACTCTCTCGAAGGCTTGTAGCACTTGTTGTTTTCGCACCACCAAAATTCAAGCCCTGTGGTTTTGCATAAAACATTTGCCTTCCTCCCGTCGCAGTACACCGCAAAACGAGGTTTCTTATCGGTAACATCTAACTGAACTTCTCTAGTAGAACTTCCTTCGTCCTCATTCTCGCTGCCAGTAACGATTGCCCTGCATCTTCCTCTGCATTCATCAAAAAAGCCTCTGACTTGAAGTAAATCACTCGGGCTTTTAATCTGTTTAGCAATAATTTCAAAAATAGTTTCTCTTTTTGTTACCTGTGCTTTGGCTAAATCGTCAAGCGCTTGAATAACTATACTTAAACTATAATCTATATTTTCAATTTGTATTTTATTTAAATCTTTGATTTTTAGATTAGCCAGGCCTTTATCAATTAGGTTGATCGTTTTTTTAAAAAATCTTCCTTGCTCCTCAAAACTTAATCCGTTTATATGAACTGCGAACTCATCGAAATCATAGTAGTCTGAAAAAGACCTAAGCCATAAATCTAACCTAAAATTTGATGGGCTATTTTTAATTATTAAATCAATTATTCTTTCATATTTATTTATTGAATATTTCCTACAATAATCTAAAATTTGTATTGTGCTTTTATACTTCTCTAAATTGTCAATTTGCCCTAAATCCGATAGCACTTTTAAAATCAAGTCAAATTTTTCTGATTCCTTACAGCGTGTAAGTATCTGCGTGATCATTTTTTCTGAAGCACTGTTTCTCATTTTTAGTGCTGCATATTCAATATCAATATTTTCATTTGTACCTTCCAGCCAAAGTAGAAATAGTATTTCTTTGTCTAATTTAGAAAATATAAAAGCAATCAAGTTTGAAGAATAGTCGGGAAATAGTAACCTCGCGAGGTTTATTAAAATTTTTGCCTTTTCAAAAGTAAAAGCAATGCCTTCTGCAAATGCGAAAAACAAATTATGAAGCTCACTATTTGCCGTCTCATCTATGTTAGTTTTTAGTTTTTGAATTGAGCTAAACACTTTTTTTTGAACAAGATTGTAGTCAGAATAATTACCTTTTTCTGAAAGTAATATTAAAAACTCTGAAAAAAGGAATGTGATATCCTCCTCGTTTTCTATCAGTTTAACATTGTATGCTTCACAACTATCTTTTTTACGGCTCGATTTCCTTTCTTCAAAAACAACAACTTCATTTTCATCAAATTTTTTCATCGATTGCCCTGCAAGAATGTTTTTTGAGTTGAAATAAATATCTCCCAATTTAGGGTGCTGAATAAAGCCATAATCTGCATCCCGTTGCCGGTCGTGAAACCATTTTATTACTCCTATATATTTTTTATGTAAATCCGCCATTTATTATATTTTTTATATTTTTCTGGTTGTGCAGGACTTTTGGCTTAGCGCCATGCCGCTGTGCGCTGGGTCTGCGGGCTGGCTGTTCGGCGGCATGGATAGCAAGTCGTTTTTTTAGTTCGTTTACTTTTCAATTTTTCATCGGAATTACATAACATT
>JAKLJF010000097.1:0-249 GCA_023151335.1 Thermoanaerobaculia bacterium
ATCTGAATTCAAGGAGCGCTAATCTGTAACTTAAACCCGCCAAGAATATGCCCTTTCCATGTGAAGGGCGGTTGCTGATTCAAAATTTCTGTAAAGGAAGTCTGTCGCAAATTGACTCATTGAAAAAATCGCTTTCAGCGCAGCATTTTGAATGCAGCGAGGAGCCCGATCCCGAATGCGCTACCCACCACGTCCTTGTTTTAATCCACCCCTTAACCTTGTCAAAGGATATTTGTCCGGAATTAGCTG
>JAKLJF010000097.1:259-11561 GCA_023151335.1 Thermoanaerobaculia bacterium
GCCGATCGCCTGGTACTTGTGATTTGCTTTGGAGAGTTGCCCCCTCCGGTGCAAATGGTTTGGGATTGGTTGGAAAATGGGGCTTCCGAGGTATTGGTGTATAACCAAAATCCCAGGATAGCGACCGAAATCCGGGCCCGTTTTGAACGCCGAAAAGAGATTGATGCCATACTTGCCTCGCCCCCGGTGAGCAAACAAATTATTGGCAGCAGTCCGCGGTGGCGGGCTGTATTGCGTCAGGTGATTGAGATCGCCGTATTCACGCAGGATTCGTTGTTAGTTTTGGGGGAAAGCGGCACGGGTAAAGAATTGATTGCCCGCCTGGTTCACCAATTATCCCGCCGGCCAAACAAAAAAGAATTGGTGCTTTTGGATTGCAGCACCATAGTGCCGGAGTTGTCTGGCAGCGAATTTTTCGGACATGAAAAAGGCGCTTTTACCAATGCCATTGCCTTGCGTGAAGGCGCGTTTTGTCTCGCCGACGGTGGAACGCTTTTTTTAGACGAAATCGGCGAATTACCTTTTTCCATGCAATCCGAACTGCTTCGCGTCATTCAGGAGGGTACTTACAAACGGGTGGGGAGCAACCACTGGAAACATACCGCGTTCCGCCTTATTTGCGCTACCAACAAAGACCTGCAGCAGGAGATCAGGCAAAAACAATTCCGGGAAGACTTATATTACCGGATTTCAACCTGGGTCATTCATCTGCCGCCATTGCGCGAACGCCGGGAAGATATACCGGAAATGGTCGGCTATTTTTTGAAAAAAGCATTGAATACGGAGCACCCGCCCGGGGTAGATCACCTGTTAATGAACTATCTGATTACCCGCGATTACGGCGGAAATATTCGCGAATTGCAGCAATTGGTGACCCGGATTGCCCACCGCTATGTTGGCAATGGTATTCTGACGGTCAGTAATTTACCGGCAGCAGACCGGCCGAACAGATCGCAGATATCTGATCCATTGGAGGCAAGCGAATTTATTAATTATTTGCGGCGTGCAGTCAGTAGTGGCATCAGTTTCAAGGATATTATCAGCAACGTATCGGATACGGTCAAAGATGTGGCTATTGCATGCGCTCAGGGTGATCTGCAACTTGCCGCGCAATTACTCGACGTGTCCGATCGCACGATGCAAATGCACAGAGCCGCCAGGAAACAGATGTTACCGCCTCCTGGGGCTACTGAAATGCCGGGAGCCACGGGTCCCTGAAGGCCGCATCGGCAGGCGGGATTGCACGGCGCACCGGGAGCTCGCCCGCCCGGAGTACAGGTATTGATTTTCGATGTAGTACGTTGGCCGTCAGACGCAGAAAATTGCCTGCCAGGATGCGTTGCCGCTGATTTTCAGAAAGATTCAAGGCATAAATTTTTTCCAGTTCTACGGCGGGGTGCAGCCACGGGCCATCGCTTCCGAAAATCAATTTCCCGGGGCCGCCATACTGTAACGCCATCTCCAGCAGATCGAAACGGCGTACGCCGGAAGTGTCGGCATATACGTTGGGGTGACGGCCAAGCATAGGCACGAAGGCCAGCTGGGCGCGCCAGTCGTCGGCAAACGACCCCAGGTGCGGGATAATGAAATTGACATCCCGGTATTGGGTGGCGAATAATTCTACGGCAGACACTTCTCCCATAATGTCGTACAGCACAGGAAGGCGCCACCGGCGCGCGGCTTCGCAAATTTCGCGCGATATACGCGCGTCATGGCGATGGACTTTGATGCCGCAAAAACCCAGTTTTTCCACCGCTTCCTTTATCAACACTCCGACCCGGCCCCGGTCGGCTATCGCGTGCACAAATGCAAACCCCCAGAAGCGTTTGGGGTTGCTTTTAACTATTTTCGCCACCTCCAGATTGGCCAGCCGGTAATCTGAATGAAATGTCGCGAACAGGTTGGTATGGGTAATACCCGCTGCTTCCGACCATTTCAGAAACTTGTGCAGGGGCGCTATGGTATCCCATGGGCCGGTTAATCCGTCACCTTTGCCGGCATGACAATGCGCGTCGATGATCATCATGGCGTTTGAAATATTTTATTAAGGCCAATAAAACCGGATAAAGTCCTCTGAATGGAAATTTCCGCGTTAAAAGAAAGTGGCGTAATCCTCTTTTACCGCAAACATTTCCACCAGGAGAACTTTATCCGGTTAAATACTCCCTGTTACAAGCCGAATTCTTTCAGTGTTTTACTCAATAAGGAAGGCCCGGCAGGCGGGCGGTTTGACGCCCTGACCGTTTTTACCATACCTGTGCCGCCGGTCCGCCGTTTAGCCAAGGCGGGGGTGGAGCCGGCCGGAGGGCGTTTTTTAGGCTGGGGAACGGCTGTTTTCGGTACTTTTACCGCGGGCCGCGGCGCGGTGGCTACGCGTTTTTTGGGCGTGGCAAACGTGGCCGTTTTCGGCCTCTTACGCCCTGGCGTCGTCAGGGCTGCCGCGGCCTTCCGCATTACAATGCCTACCGGCCGGCTGCGCAGCATACGACGTACTGGGGCAACCGCTGTACGTACCGCCTGTCCGATTTTCCGACCGACGTGGCGCAGATTTACACTGGCCGTGGCGGGTACCAGCGGCTTCACCCTCCGGTAAAGTTTTTGAGCGCAAACACGGCAGGGTTTGCCATCGACCAGTACCTGCACGCGCCGCACACGCCGGAATAGCCCCGGTGTGCGTTTTTGCTGCTGTTGCAGCCAACGTCCGGCATAGGTAGCAGAGTTTGTCACGACGTTCACCTGACGGGAGCCTGTGCGGGGCATAAATACCACTCCTTTGGGCTTCACGCCCGACGCCGTTGAAACCGGGGCGGCAATACGCACGTGCGGGGGCGCGGAGGCGCCTGTTTTAATATTGCGGCGCACTACAGGGGTGGTTACATCGGCTATAAAACGGGACGAGGGGAAGATACGGCGGCCCTTTCCGGGGGCCAGGGTAATGCGGATAACGACCATAGGCGTACTGATCCGAACGACCCGGCGACCCGGGGCAGAAGTTTCAGGTTGCACTGTTTCGTGGGCCGATTCCCACTCGTGCAATTCACCGGCCAGTTCCATCATTTCCTGCATCGAACGCCAGCTCTCCGCTTCGTGTAGTTCAGTTTGATATGCCATAAAGCATGAGTTTAAGATGGTGATCGGTTTGAATTAATAATAACGCCGGGCAGGCACGCGCGGAGTCAGGGTGATCGTTTGATCCTGCATACGTTCCTGGATCAACAGCGCGGGTTGAGCAGCGCGCAACTGCGGACGTGTCTCTACCGCGTCGGCCGAAAGATCGACACCAGTCACAGCCTGGTAACTGTGGATATATTTCTGGATATAATCGCGGAAACACACGGCCCAGTTCGAGGCATTGTCGGCGCCAACCCCCATCTCATTCCAGTTTCCATAGCGAATGCCAAGCAACACCTTTTCTCCGCAGTAGGCCAGGTCGTAGTAATGAATAATACTGGTTGGGTCCCACCCTTGCAGCATTTTCATAGTGTCCACTTTGTCCATCCAGCGCTCCTGATAGGGCATCATCGGCCGTCCACCAAGGAATTCGCGCATTTCCGGACGGGCCAGGATATATTGTTGTACCAACATTTCCTGGCGTACCGTCAGGGTAAGGTGCTGGTAGGCGTTGTGATTACCCTCGGCAAGAATGAGGTGCAATTCCTTCAGGCTGGTATAGATCGGAAAGCCATCCGGTTTGCGTGTCGTGTCGTCGTACTCTTTAAAAAACACCGAACACTTGTACAGCAGGTTATGGAAGGATTCGAGGAACTTTGAACGGCTATCGACCGGACGGAGGGGCGGGATAGCCCGGCTGACCGGGCGAATTCCATAGGCATGGTCATATTCGCTGAACCGCCTTGGCTGCGATACACTGTGTTGTTCGTTTTGAACATACCCCCAGATCAAATGACTGAGCGGGCGCAGGGGGGCCGTATCAAAACGCCCCAGCGGTTCTACTTCGCGCGGCCCCCGTATATTTTGAAAGCGCAGGTTGATGGCATTCATAGTTTGGGATAAGTGGCCCTGCTCCATCCAATAACTCCAGATCAGTTCTACAGCAGGAAAGCCAAGGAGACGGTCGCGTTCAAAGTCGACTGAAAGTAATCCATAACGTTCTGCCGTTATCTCTTTTTCCGCATTTCTAACAACCCGTTGAAAGTTTCTGGCAGGCCGTAGATCTGGCGACACATTATTCCATATATCCTCGCTGGGATGAGGCAAGGAACTTCCTTTGCGATTCAAATCCGCAAGATAGCTTGTCACGCCGTCGATTACCTGCTCGTAATAAGGAAGCAATTTATGATTGGCGCCATTAAAATAATTCGGCGCCTGTTCAATCCTCAGCCGGTTCGTGGTAAATAGTTCTGTAGCAAACAACAGCAGGCTGTACTCTTCCACGCCTGGAAATGGCAAACGCTGCGCCTGGTCGCGATAGCCGTACTGTTGCATACTGTTCATCACAAACTCAATTACCTGCAGGTATTGGTCGAATGGCAGGTTTGTCCCCAAAATTGAATACCAAAGTGCAATGTCCGGTGTGTTCGGAATATAAGTTCTTTCCAAATGCACCACCTTCGGCGACTCGAAATCGCCTGCCATATCCAAAGGTATCTGATCAATAAGCGCCTCAGTGTTGTCAAGGGAATCAGGATCAAATTCTTCACTCCAATCCAATTTTTTTCCGAAGAATAAAACATCGTAAGACTTGTTGGGCGAAATACCCTTGGTTTCAGAAAAAGTGATGTATTGTACCCTGGTATGATCTGCCTCCGGTAAGGTAAACGTTTCCATGGCAGCTACCTCATTCGCTTCCTCGTCGTATATTACCAAAGTATAGTTATACAAGCCATTGATATGCTCAATGCCTCTCTTATCCGGGCCAAGCAAGACTTTAAATTCCAGAGGTTGGAGAGACTCCCATTTCCAGGCCTCCCCCAATTGTTCGATATATGCGCCAGGCGTTAAAGTTTTTGCCTGCAACTTCGACAAGTCCGGTTGAGTTGCAGATGCCGCCTCCTTCGAGGAACTCCTTTCCTTCTTCCTGGCATTGCCTTTTCCAAGATTCTGTGCCATATTTTTTTATTTTTAAAATTTTTGACTTTCAAATTTTTACGTATCAATGCTTTCGCCTGTCATTTTTGCCCGGTCTCCAGTCCGTTCAAATGCCCACTTCGTCAGCAATCGGCTCAGCAGGCGGCTTTCGCCGGCGGCGCTGATACGGGAATCGGCGCGGGCCTGCCCGACTACAGCAAAGACGAGAGAGGGCGGCGCCTGACCACTGAGCCGGGGGTCGCGGGCCCAGGCCAGACCAAGGCTGCGCAGGTATGCAGGTTGGCGTTGCGCGATCGGAAACACGGCCTGCAAGGGACGACCGCGCAGAGCCGTGTTCCGGTGATTGATCACAATTTTTACGAATTCCGGCAGGGCTGCTTCCAGTGCCCGGATGATCGCCAGTTTGCCGGGAGGCAGTTCAGTAAGCGGATAAATCCGGTTCCATAACGCTTCGACAATTTTCCATTGCGGATCGGGAAACAGTATCTTACCGAAAGCAAGGCTCAGTTTCACACGGATCCAGGGGAAGGGATGCGCGTCTTCAAAACCGAAACGAAACATGAAATAACGCGGCAGACTAACCACCCCCATCAGGCCAAGCGTTGCACCGATACCGAGATGGGCCATGGCCCAGAAGTCGGAAATGATTTCCGAGATCCAGCGGTGCAGGAATTTCCAGGCAATGTTTTTCGGCTCTTGCGCCTGCCGTTGTTGCAAATCTGCCCGCAGGCTGTTGACCAGATCCAGCAAAGCGGCTCCCTGATGCCCCACCTCGTGGATGAGACTGGCGGCAATGCCGCTGCCCACCATACGTTCGCGGGGTACCTGAATGATAGCCACCGGGTTTAGATCGCCCCCCGGCAGGCGGGTGCGTGCGCGCCGGATAGCAGCGCCGTGTCCGCGCTCCAGGAAACACATGACCGGCGGCGGATCGTAGAGCCTGACATTCAGCCGCATGGCGTCGTTGGCGAGGACGTCGAGGCCGGCAACCCAGGTACCTGTATAGTGTTCAGCCCTTTGTGAGAGCACATCGGCAAATATGTCGAGCTGATCCAGAATAGCGTTGAAGCGCAGTTTCAGCAGGGCGAAGGCGCCCTGAATCTGGTCGTCAGGTACGCTTGCACCGTGCACCCCGTGCGCAAACCGGTGAATCTGGCGCTGCAGGTGACGACTGGACTTTCTGACGTGGCCTGTAATAGCCCGCATAGCCTCATCCGAAATCCTGGCGGCTGGCACCATGGGCATCGTCAGTGGAAAAGGTTGAACTTGTTCCAAACGCGTCAGCAATGACAATGCCTCACTTTCCAGGTAGTCGCGCGACAGAGCGGGAAGCAGGGAACCAGCCGACCGTGTCAAAACTGTATTCCGGCGCATAGCTCAAACATTAAACAGGATAATGCGATTGCCGCGACGCACCCAACGTCCGCGCGCGCTGACAGCCGAAGTAACCGGCCCGCTGGTGTAAACCGGACGTGTAACAACTCCCGTTGGCACCAGCAAACCAGGCGCATACCGGCGGGCGGCGCCGAATACCGCACGACGCACGATTACACGGGGGGCAAGTCCCGTACGGCTAAGGCGGGCAGCGCGGCGGGCAGCACCGTGAGCGAACCGAACGTAGGCACGGGCAACTTCAAACTCCCGGTCTTCGGCGCTGAGTCCTTCCAGTTCAAGCCCAAAGGCTTTACCCGCAAAGCCGGCCAACTTGCCGCCGATCTTGGCGCCGAGGGGGCCGCCAACCACTCCACCCAGGGCCGCGCCGGCAATCGGCAGGGCGCGACGTGCCACGTTGCGCAAAACGCCACCGAGGGTACGACCTATACCTGAACGGGCAAAGCGACGTACTGCCCCACCTACCCGGCGGAACATACCTGTTCATACTCGCCTTCATATTCCCCTTCATACTCGCCTTCGTACTCGCCTTCGTACTCGCCTTCATATTCTCCTTCGTACTCGCCTTCATACTCGCCTTCGTACTCGCCTTCATACTCTCCTTCATATTCTCCTTCGTACTCGCCTTCATACTCTCCCTCATACTCGCCTTCGTGCGCTTGTTCAAATGCCTGTTCGAGTTCGTGGCCAAATTCTTGTTCAAATTCATGACCCATTTCATGGAGTTCATGCATTTCAGCGGAGGTGCGACCAATGTTGTGCATACAATAAAATTTTTAGTTAAACCATCAATTTTATGCCGCGGTCATCTGCGACGTATGCCAACATTCAGGCAATTGATATGCCACGGCCTTAAAAAGGCCATTTTCCGGCTTTTAGGCGAATCTTGCTTCGGAAATCTACTTTTTTGAAATTCAACGGCGAAATGGATTTCGGTAAAATCCAGGATCTTTTCACGGGCCAACCCAACGCGATTGGCGCTTTGATATCTGTATGCTTCCGGCAGCCAACCTGTGAGCGCAATTGAGCAGGGAATAAATACCCTCAGTGCTCTTTGATATTCCGGCATTTTAATTGCGTGCCGCGTGTAATCTTCAACCGTTCGCGCAACCCATATCTTTCATCCACTCCAGTTCTTCCGGCATAAACGCCGGCGGCGGCGGCATCCCGGAATAGTCAATAGATTTTTCAAAAACCCCCTGTTCGTAAAGGTCCTTCATTGCCTTACCTAAATCGAGCATGGTATCTTTGTCCGGATGCTTCAGAGGGACAGGTATAACCGGCAAGGAATCCTTCACGCTCATGGCCCAAACCTGAGTCTGATCAATGCCGGCCCGGGTGAGCGTAACCAGGTAATGCGATTTTGGCAGGTAAGGATGCGCAAGCGGGCGTTCGCCACGCCGCAGCAAGTCAATTTCTATAAGATGTACGCCGGCGTAATGCAGGCGTTGCCTTTTTTCCCGGTAGGGTTGCAGGCCGGGACGGCGCTTATTGACAGGAGAAAGTATTTCGATGGCGGTAATCAGTTTGTTGCGTTTGCGGTCGTGGATTTCCACAACAGGGATATACACCTCCACCGGCTTGATTGCAGGCAACACAGCGGTTTCAGGCGTTGGTTTTAGACCGTATTCTACTTGAGAAGATTCATTAACAACATCTGTCTTGTGAAAAAGCTCAACATCAGGATACATGATGCCGATATCTTCCATGGGCGAGGTATCCTCTACCGTATAACTGTTCAGGTGAACGACGTAAGATAAGCCAACCTTTTGCGCTAATTGCACCTTTATCAAATATGCAAGGCTGTTGTGGACATCGGGAAAGAGATGCCCCTCAAGGTATGGGTCCATTCCGGGAAAGGGCGAATACATGGCTCACATTTTTTTCCAATATAACAATATTTATGAGATTGGCAAAGATTTGGAATTTTATCGTTGAGGTGTTTTAAGTTAATTGGACATTACTTCAAAAACGTTGACCGGATTTGCCTTGTTTTTCAGCGGAATGGATCCTATTTTCTGGCATTTGAACAAACCGTCTGCTTTTTCAAAGGTCTCCTGCGTGATCAGTATCTGTCCCGGCTTGGCCACAGACTGAAGCCGTTGCGCGGTATTCACCACGTCGCCGATGACGGTAAAATCGAAGCGCTTCAGGGTAGCGGAGCCGACGTTGCCGGAAATGACTTCGCCGGTGTTGACGCCGATGGATACTTTAGGCAAAATGACCTGCATACCGGATGCCGGGTTTTTGATGGATTGCGTACACTCGTTTATGGTCAAAGCCGCCCGGATAGCCCGAGCCAGGTGGTTTTCGCCCCTGAACACGGCCAATACCGCATCGCCCATGAATTTATCCACGTAACCGTCTTCCGCGATAATGGCCTTCACCATAATGTCGAAGTATTGGTTGAGCAAATGGATGACCACGGCAGGTTGTTCCTGCTCCGAAATAGCCGTAAAACCGACGATATCGACAAAAAGGATCGAAGCTTCTATCGTTTCAGTGGACAACAGCGACTCCTCGTATTGCTTGCAGCACATGAATTGCAACACGCTGTTGTTGACGTACATTTTCAGGATATTGTTTTCCTGGATGGCCTGAATAGTGCCTTTGATTTGATCCGCCGTTTTCAGAGCTTTGCCGAGGGTGTGTTCGAAGTCCTCAAAATCGAACGGTTTGCAGATAAAATCGAAGGCGCCGCGGTTCATGGCCGTGCGGATGTTGGCCATGTCGCCGTAGGCGGAAATGATCACTGTTTTCAGCAACGGGCTGGTTTCGCCGATCTTTTCCAGCAGGGTCAGGCCATCCATTCGCGGCATATTGATGTCGCTGAACACGATGTCGATGTCGGGATGTTCCTGTATTTGGGAAAGAGCCTCCAGCCCGTTTTGTGCAAATATAAATTCGTATTCCTGCTCCCTGATCTGGCGCCGGAATTTCTGGCGGATCAGTTGAGCGACGTCATCTTCATCGTCGACGACTAATATTTTGTGTTTGGCATTCATTGCAAATCGGTCAGTTTTTGTTTCAGGGCCTGAAATTCCAGTGGTTTGTGCAAAAAATCATTGGCGCCGAGGCGCATGGCTTCCGTCTGTTTTTCCGGGTCGCCGTAAGCCGTGATCATGACGATATAGGGCGGCGGCACAGGGGTCTGCTCCCGGATACGGCTCAGGAGTTCCAGGCCATTCATGCCCGGCATATTGATGTCGGAAAGAATCAGGACGGCTTCAGAGGGGTGTTCTTCCAGAAATGTCAACGCTTCCTCGCCGGAAAAACAGAACGCGAAAGAAAAAACGCCTTCACGGATTTCCCGCCGGAACCGCTGTTCAAATAAAATTTTAATGTCCTGTTCGTCGTCGACGACTAATATTTTCATATATGCTCAGATTTCGCCGTTTGTATTATGGTTTCGACGTTTACGAAACTTTAAAAGTTTCGTAAACGTTGAGCGCGACTACGGTTTTTCAGCCAGGCTGTTGTCTTTAAACTCCGATTGCAGTCGCTCTATCTCCCGTTTCAGTTTTTTTACTACCCGCCTGTATTTCCGTTGCCCGTACACATTATGCATTTCTGCGCCGTCCTTTTTAAGGTCGTACAGTTCCCATTCGTCGGTGTCGTTGTAAAAATGGATCAATTTATAGCGATTTGTCCGGACGCCATAGTGTTTTTTTACGTAGTGCCAGCCATAAGGGTATTCGTAATAATGATAGTACATGGATTTGCGCCAGCCCTTGGTTTTGCCGTTTTGAAAAAGCGGTATCAGCGATTTGCCCTGCATATCGGCAGGAGGCGTAATGCCGGCCACTTCCAGCAGGGTGGGTGCGAAGTCGAGGTTCAAGGCGAGCGCCTCACTTTCCGTGCCGGCCGGTATTTTGGGCGGGAAACGCATCAACAACGGCATGGTCAGCGACGGTTCATACATAAACCGTTTGTCGTACCACCCGTGTTCGCCGAGGAAAAAACCCTGGTCGGAGGTATAAACGATGATGGTATTGTCGAGCAAACCTTTTTGTTCCAGATACTCCAGCAAACGCCCAACATTGTCGTCCACGGATGCGATGCAGCGCAGATAATCCTTGATATACCGCTGGTATTTCCACTTCGAGAGCGCCGTGCCTTGCGGGCTTTCACGGTAAAATGCGTCGCTGATGGGCCGGTAATACGCTTCCCAGGCTTTGCGCTGGGCTTCGTTCATCCGTTTCAGGTGGGGTTCGATGTGCAGGGGTTTGTCGGTTGTTTTTTTGCCGCCGGTGCCGGTTTCGTCGGCGGGGTCTTTTAAAAACAGCTTCAGGTCGTAGCTGAGCCACATGTCTTCAATTTCCATGTCCTGTTCGCGCGCTGCCCGGCCGCGGTCCTCGTAGTTATCGAAATAATTGGCAGGCATGGGTAAGTCGCGGTCATTAAACAGGTCTAAATGTGCAGTATCGGGCATCCAGTTGCGGTGCGGCGCTTTCTGGTGGACGAAAATGCAGAAGGGCTGTCCCTGCGGGCGCCGTTTTTCCAGCGTTTCGATGGCAAGATCGGTGATGATATTGGTGGAATAGCCCTCCCGGCGCAGCGTATCGCCCATTTCGATCATGTCGGGGTTGTAATAATCGCCCTGATCGATCAGCACGTTCCAGTAGTCGAAGCCGGTGGGTTCGCTGACGAGGTGCCATTTACCGATCATGGCGGTGTAGTAACCGTGCTGACGCAGGATTTTGGGGAAAGTCTGCTGCGCGCCGTCGAAGCGGCTGCGGTTGTCGCGAAAGCCGTTGATGTGGCTGTATTTGCCCGTCAGCATCACGGCCCGGCTGGGTCCGCAGATGGAATTGGTGACAAAAGCGTTGTGAAAAATGATGCCTTCGTACCCGATTCGATC
>JAKLJF010000980.1 GCA_023151335.1 Thermoanaerobaculia bacterium
TTTTACGGGCAAAGGGAAGAAAACGTTAAAGGTGCCGGAAACCTTCTCTCCCGCGGAATATTTGAATTGGGCAATCCTGTATTGGGGAGAAAAAATGAGCAAGGACGAACACTATTTTGCTGAATACGACGATCAGCGCCCACCTGCTGAAATCAAAAAAATTAACAACATTTTCCGTGAACTATACGACCAAATGCCATGACCCACTATCTCGCATTCACTCTCGGCCCAATTTACTCCACCATCCGGCAGGCCCGGAAGACCCGCGAGCTTTGGGCAGCTTCATACGTCTTTTCCGCCCTGATGCGCGAGTTGCTGGCAGAACTGAGGAATCAGGAACTACTGACGCAGAACGACAGCAACCTGTTGGCGCCGCGCATCGGCCAACGACCCCGAAACGGCGCGGGGATTTACCCCGACCGGTGTTATCTGAAGATTTCAGAAAAGATTGACTCTGAAAAAGTTAGCGCCGTAATATCAGGCGTCATCAGCCGGGTGAGCAATCATTTTCCGGAACAACCCGGCGGGTTTGACCCGGCTGATCATTTCCGGATTTTCGCGGCACAAATCGAATTGGGTGACGAAGAAAAAAGCGTGATCCTAAAATTGAATAATATCCTTGACGCGCTTGAATTTCAACCGGCGGTACCGAATGGCGATACCAAACTGGTTTCTGTATTAGAAGATAATATCCGGCATCTGTATGACGACGCGGGTAAAAACAGTGTTTTTATATCCTTCGATGGCGGGCGGCAGCAGCGCCTGCCTTCTTTGCTCGAACTGGCTACCACTGAATTAAATGCGGAACAGCGCCAAAAAGACTACCTGGAACTACTGACCAAGCCTACCAATGAAGCCATCATAGCCTACCAACGGCGCCAAAAAACAAACAAACAGGATAAAGCAGCCGCCGAAAAACTCGAAGCCGAAGCCCAGGAAAATGCCTTGCTGAAATTAAAAAGAACCATAGGCGCCACCGTGAAGTTCCGACATAAATATGTCTGCTTCGTGAAGGCTGACGGAGATAGCATCGGCAAAACCATCGGTTCCATCGGCAATCACGACCAGGGTATCCAGGATTTTTCCTCCCTGCTAGGACAATTTGCCGACAACGCCGTGGATAAAATTACGGCATTCGGCGCCATCCCGGTGTACGCCGGCGGCGACGACTTGCTCTTTGTCGCACCCATACAAAACGTGGCCGGTAAACATATCTTCGACTTGCTGGCAGACCTCGATGGCGTTTTCCCCGGCCAACAACTGGAAGATTTGGGTAAAAAATACCATCCGGACTTCAACATCAAACCGACGCTTTCCTTCGGATTATCAGTCAGTTACTACAAATACCCCATGTTCGAGTCCCTGGACGCGATGGACCGCTTACTTTTTGGCGATGCCAAACATTTTCCGGGAAAAAATGCCGTCGCGTTCCGCGTACTGAAGCACAGCGGCCAATCTTTCGGCGCCACTTTGGCAAAAGGTGAAAATGCCTATACAAAATTCTCAGAACTACTCAAATCGTGCCGAACACAGGACACCGCGTTTCTGACTTCCGTCATGCACCGCCTCACCGAGTTGAAACCGTTTTTGGAAGACGCGCTCAGACACGCTCAAACCGAATACTTTTTCAAGCACCATTTTAACGAGAGCGATCACGCCGCCTCTGCTGCCCAGAACTACCTCAAAGCGGTTCGGGAACTCTGCGAGGAACTCTGGAAAGAAGAAACAACACGGGCAAAAACCGAAAACCAATCTGGCGATATGTCGGTGGTGACCGGACAGATTTACGCGGCCTTGCGATTTGTACAATTTCTAAATCAGGAAGACCATGACTAAAAAACTGCTCATCACTTTTCATCCGGCCGACTATTATTTTTTCGGCGGCGAAGAAACTTTCGATGTGGATACCGTACCCGGTGTGCGAAATTATCTTGTCCGCTCCAACCGGCTTCCACAACAAACGGCTATTGTCGGCTTGCTTCGTCACATCCTTTTTTTGAATAACAGAAACATAGGAGCATCCAGTTTCCAGGCGGATTGGCAGGCGGATAATCCGCAGGAATTTGGCGATTTGATCCGGATTTCCCCTTTGTTTTTACAATTTGGCAAAGGTCAAAACCGCCATTTCCTGATACCGGCGCCAAAGGTTTTTCTGGCCGGTGGTTCCGAAATCTCTATCGGCTTTCAACAATCCG
>JAKLJF010000981.1 GCA_023151335.1 Thermoanaerobaculia bacterium
GCTACCCCGAGGTGCAGCCCGGTTGGCACATGAACAAAAAACACTGGAATACGGTGGATTTTGAAGGCTCCCTGGATGAAAAAATGCTGCGACACCTGGTTGACCATTCCTACGGGCAGGTGGTAAAATCGCTGAAAAAAGCAGAGCGGGAGGCGTTGGGCTTTTAACCGCAATCCCTGCAATGGCAATCTTCCGAACTGTATTCCGTCTCCAGGGTGGCGTGCGTGATATTGAGGTGTTCGAGCGCATGACGAAAACGGTGTTTTACCTCGGCCGCACGTTCAGATGTAACAGTTTCGTCTAATACGAGATGGGCAGTCAGGGCATTTTCCGTGGTGCTAATGGCCCAAACATGTATGTGGTGGATATCGGAGATGCCCCGGGTGCTCAGGGCAGCCTGCTTTATTACTTCCGTATCGATCCGGGGCGGGACGCCGTCGAGCGCCAGCCGGAAACTTTCGAACAGCAGGCCCCAGGTGCTCCACAAAATGACGCCGAGGATCAGAAAGCTGATGGCCGGGTCGAGCCATTGCCATCCGGTGAGATGGATCAGAACACCGGCCAGCACCACGCCTGCTGATACGGCTGCATCGGCAGCCAGATGCAGATAAGCGCTTTTAATATTCAAATCCTCTTTTTTATTGCGGTGGAAAAGCCAGGCTGAAGTGGCATTGATGACAATCCCGATGCCGGCAACTGCTGCCACGGTGAAGCCGGGAATTACCGCCGGTTCAGAAAGCCGTTTGACTGCTTCATAGCCGAGAATGCCTACCGCAACCAGCAATACGAGGGCATTTATGAGAGACGCCCAAACCGTAAATTTCCGGTAACCGTAAGAATAACGCCCCGAAGGCCTTATGCGCGTCAGCCGAATGGCCAGCAAAGCGAGCGCCAGGCTACCCACATCGCTCAGGTTGTGCCCCGCGTCGGTGATCAGGGCCAATGAGCCGGTAATGAATCCGGCCGCCGCCTCCACAACCACGAATATCAGGTTCAGACCGATGCCCCAGGCGAAAGCCCGCGTGATCTGACCATCGGAGGGCGGGCCATGGTGATGATGACCGTGATCGTGGTGGTGGTGTGCCATAACTGCAATCAATCTATCCAAAACAAGGAAATCCCCGAAAGGATCAGTGTTGCGCCGGTAATCAGCCCGGCATAGTGTTCCCACGCATGCCAGTCGAGGCGTTGCAGGCCGCTCAGAGCCAGCATCATCCAGATCAGCATGCCACTGACCGTTACAAGGGCATAAACCAGCGCCAGGAGAGCGACAAATGCCGGCCCGAATTGCCCGGCGGTCAGAAAGTAACTCTCAATTTCCAGACAGGGAGAAAGGAACATGGCCAAAACCAGGGTGCCGATCACGCCCAGGCGGCCGGTTTGCCGGTGCAGGTGGAAATGATGGTGCCGGTAATGCTGATAAACGTAAAAAAAACCGAGCATTAGCAATAATGACGGCGCTATCCAGTGGGTAAAAGTTTCTACTTCCTGTGCCAAAAAACCGCCGATTGCCGCCAGACCCACTCCAACCAAAACGGTGCTCAGCACGTGCGCCATCCCTGTCAGGAAAGTGACCCACAGGGTTTGCCGTTTCGACCAGCCCTCTTGTTTCCCGATGGCCAGCACCGGCAACCAATGGCTCGGTATCAGCGCATGGAATACACTCAGTAAAAAACTCCCGATCAAAAGGGTGTTCATGCTGGCCGGCAGTTTATAAATGATCGTGTTTGACCTGCAATTTGGCCAGCAACTCCGTGGAAACCGGATCGGCATATACGCCGTAAGCGTCCACTAAAACGCCTTTCAAGCCGTCTTTTCCTTCAATTGCATACAACACGGAGCTGTCATCGGGGTTGGTGGCGCCTTCGAAACGGTACACCTCAACGATCTCAAAATCGTCGGGGTGGAGCTGCAATTGCAGACGCGCACATTCCAGACAGGTGGGCTGCAGGTCAAAATCTTCCGTAAATCCGCGTCGGCGCAAATCATCGAGCGCTTCCACGAGGGAGATGAATTTTTTCATATTCAGAAATTTCGGGGCTAAGTTAATTCTTTTTCGGCCTTTTCCTCCCGGTGTAGTTGCTGTAGTCCGGCAGAATAACGTGGTAGGATTCCTGGAAGAGGGGAGATGTAAGCAGGAAGTCGGCCGTTGCCCGGTCGCAGGCAAAAGGCAGATTCCAGACTACGCCCAG
>JAKLJF010000982.1:0-276 GCA_023151335.1 Thermoanaerobaculia bacterium
GCACCAGCTCTGTTCCGCCGGGGCAGATGGCCCTGAGGTAGAATCCGTAGGTTTCGGCGGGTTGTGGCTCGCCTTTAAAAGTGCCGTCCCAGGCGCCGTCGAGTTGGTCGGTTTCAAAAACCTTTTGTCCCCAGCGGTTGTACACCGCCCAGTACACTTGTTCCGCAAAACGGCTTTCAAGGCGCAGTATATCGTTTTCGCCGTCGCCGTTGGGCGAAAAGCCGGTAGGGAAAAACACATAAGCATCGTCGCAAAAAGGAGAAAGCACAACTATCG
>JAKLJF010000982.1:286-1944 GCA_023151335.1 Thermoanaerobaculia bacterium
TTGTACGATTGGGAGAAGCCACGGGGTTGGCAATATTGGGGTTGGACAAGTCATTGGGCGGCGACCAGCTGATAGTAACGACACCCGGGAACAGCGCCTCCAGCTGGGAACTTTGGCCCTGGTAAATGGTAGTCGGATCAGCGCTCACGGTCAGACCCGCCGTATCCACAACGGTTACCGTGACTTTGCCCAAGTAGGTACAATTGGCATTGGTGATCGTCACAAAATACTCCGTGTTTTCCAACGGAAAGGCCAGCGGATCGGCTATCGCGGTATCGGAAAGGGTTTCGGCAGGCGACCATTGGTAAAAATAATCCGGTATGGCGCCGGAATTCAACCGGATGGTATCGCCCATACAAATGGCCAATGCCGCACGAAGGCTGTCGGTACGGGGGATAGGCGCATTGAACTGTCGTTCGATCGTATCGCGGCAGCCGCCTTCCGAAATCGCGATCAGCCGCAACTTATAGCTGCCCGGCCGGTTCACCAGGAAGGTATGGTTTTGATTATTGGAATTGGCCGTGAACCCGCTGGGGCCGGTAAGGCGCCATTGCCAGGAAGCGATGCCGTACACCGAATCCAGGCTCAGGTCGGTCGCTTTTACCACCAGACCATTGTTGTCGCAGGTAGGCAACTCGACCTTCATGGCAGCATCGATATGCAGGGCGCCGATTTGGATGGTCTGGAACATGGTGTCCGCACAGGGTTCGCCGGGCACCGTAATCAGCGCCACGGTATAGGTTCCGGTATCCGGGTACAAAAAAGAGGGCGAATATTCCGAAGAGGTGAGATCCGGGTCGTTGTCCCAGTCAAAATACCATTGATAAAACAGGGCAATACTTTGGTTTTCAAACTTCACCGCCTGGTTTTCGCAGCCTTTTTCCGGAACGAAGAACGCCGCGGTGGGTGTGCCGCAATCAGCCACATTGTACTGAAAATCGCGGCGGGTGGTGGAAATGACCGTACCGTCGCGGTACTCGTCCACACACACGCCCACAACGAAATTGCCCAGGGTATTGGGGATACCGGTCATAAATCCGGTGTATGGATCTATTTTCAGGGGGTCGCCGCCCAGTACGTTCGACAAATTATATGGCGGATCGTTCCATACCACTTGCAGGTAAGGGCCCGGGAAAGGTGGATTGGGTTGAGGAGTAAGCGAATCGGGACCGTTCAGTGGCGTGCACAAGCGGTACACCAGAGAATCGCCGTCGGGATCGGTGGCCGAATGATCGAAGTCGATGGGTTCGTGCACACAGATGGCGACGGGCGGCCATTTATTAAAAACGGCGCTGCTGTTACATTCCGTGAGCGTTTGTTCCGTGATCTGAGCGGTAATGGAAATGCCGGTATTCAAGGGATCGGGCAGATTCCGGATCAGCTTGTTCCGGCAACAACGCTGGTACACCAGGGTATATCCGCCAGTTTTAAACGGCAGGTTGGTGGTAGTGGTGTAGGTGCTGCGGTTGACGCATACGTCCGGTGGGGCGATGAAACAGGGATTATCCAGCGTCACCGGCAGGGTATCGTGCGTGGAGGGGTCCCAAAACACCGTGATCTTGCGCACCAACTTCCAGTCGGCATCATACACACCGATATAGGCCGGGTTGTCGAACCAGGGCACGCCATTGTAGCAGTCCCGGTACACCGTGAGCCGG
>JAKLJF010000982.1:1954-2191 GCA_023151335.1 Thermoanaerobaculia bacterium
TTGTCGTTGCCCAGACAGGTGTACGTAATCTCACCACCCACGATATGCGTAGCCTTCAACAGGGTGTTTGCGCTCGCCGAAAGCAGGAGCAGCAGAAAAAGTTTACGAAGAAAAACCCGCATTAAAACAGGATATCCATTGAATTGTCTCATAAAACACAAAGATGAAGCAAACTGCCGTTGTCGCTGCCCCAAAACCATCATTGGCTTAAAAACGGCTAAGATAGCGGGCGCCAGG
>JAKLJF010000983.1 GCA_023151335.1 Thermoanaerobaculia bacterium
ATCAATTCCCATCCGAATGTCTTGCCATCCGGAAAATGAACAGCGGTGCCGAGCCATTTTTCGGCGCGCAATTGCACGAGTTCGGAGCGGCGCAGGCGCAGGCGGATACTGTTTTGTTCGCAACGTATTTTCATGGCTGTATTGTTTTCAGCAAAATTAAACTTGTCTGTGCAAATATTAAAAACCCCGGCGACACTGTTAAACCCGCCTGTACAAAAAGACAAATGGCAGATACCCGTCATACATTTGCCGTTAAAAAACAACACATGAAGTTTTGCTTAATCCTGGCAGTTTGCTTAACTGCTTCCGTCTTCGGGTATGCCCAGTGCCCGGAACTCCAACTGGCCGATCTTCAAAGCCTGCAGCGCGCCGATCCTGCCCTGAAAGAGAGTAAAATTCAGGATCTCGGCTTTGATCTGCGCAACGAATTCCTGAACCGCGGCGCCAAAACCCTGGGTTACAGTAAATGCTGGAATGCCACTATCCGTGACAAACCAGTGTTCGAACAATTGCTTTGGTGGAACACCGAGGTCAATTCCTTGTCTTTCCTGACCCTGAACGAACATCATTTTCAGCACTTGCGACGTTCAATTGTGGAGCGTGGCGCCCAGGGCAGCGTGACAGAAAATCCCGACGTTTACGTCGGACACTTGTTCCTTTACCGGTTCGGGATCAGGAAAGTGGACGATGTGGAATTTTATGCCGTTAGCATCGAATTCAAGAAAAAATAACCGATCCGTAAAAAGTACAAATCAGCCTATAGTTTTTCCGATGTATTTCCAGCGGAATGCTGCACCTTTGCGCCATTAAAATTGGAAAACTATGCATGTCGAACAAATTTATACCGGCTGTCTGGCTCAGGGGGCTTATTTTATAGAAAGCAACGGCGAGGCGGCGGTTATTGATCCTTTACGCGAGGTAGGCGCCTATCTGCAGAAAGCCGCCGATTCCGGATCTAAAATCAAATACGTGTTCGAAACGCATTTCCATGCCGACTTCGTGAGCGGTCATCTTGATCTGGCAGCGAAAACAGGCGCTACCATTATATATGGGCCTAATGCCCAAACAGGTTTTGACGCCCACATCGCGCGTGACGGGGAGGAATTTAAATTAGGTAATGTCACTATAAGAGTGCTGCATACGCCGGGGCATACAATGGAAAGCACGTGTTACCTTTTGTTGGATGAAGCGGGTGTGGAATACGCCCTGTTTACAGGCGACACCCTGTTTATCGGCGATGTGGGCCGTCCCGACCTCGCTCAAAAAGTCGCCAATCTTACCAAAGAAGACCTTGCCGGCCTGTTGTACGATAGTCTGAACAATAAAATAAAACCCCTGCCCGACAGCCTGTTGATTTACCCGGCGCACGGCGCCGGCTCTGCCTGTGGCAAGAACATGTCTAAAGAAACTTTTGATACCCTGGGCCATCAGAGAGAAACCAATTATGCCCTTCGCGCAAAGGACAAAGCGCAGTTTATCCGGGAAGTAACCGAAGGATTGCAACCGCCACCCGCCTATTTCCCCCAAAACGTAGCGCTGAATAAAACCGGCTATGCCAGTCTCGACGAAGTAATGAGCCGGGGGCTGTCACCTCTCAAACCGGACGAATTCGAAACCGTGGCCGAGGTTACCGGCGCTATCATACTCGATGTGCGCGATACAGATGAATTTGCAGCGGGCCATATTCCCGGCTCCATCAGTATCGGCCTGCAGGGGCAATTCGCGCCCTGGGTAGGCGCATTGATTCCTGATTTACGGCACCCCATACTGCTGGTGACGACAGCGGGCAAAGAAAAGGAAGCGGTAACCCGCCTTTCCCGTGTTGGATACGACAGCTCCATCGGTTACCTCGACGGTGGCATTGCAGCCTGGGTTTCTGCCGGAAAAGAAACCGACACCGTGGATCGCATCGATGCCGCTGAATTTGCCAAACGTTTGAAAGTCGGAACAGACCTGGTGATCGACGTTCGCAGGGAAAGCGAATACCGCGCCGAACACGTCTCCGAAGCCACCAACCGACCGCTGGATTTTATCAACGAGTGGACCAAAGACCTGCACACCGACGGACACTTTTATCTGCACTGCCAAAGCGGCTACCGGTCCATGATCGCGGCAAGTATCCTCAAGGCGAGGGGCATTCACGATTTCAGCGAAATAGGTGGCGGCATCAAGGCTATCGCTGAAACGCA
>JAKLJF010000984.1 GCA_023151335.1 Thermoanaerobaculia bacterium
GAGCGAATTTTTTGTAAATATTCAAAGTCATCTTTATAATGTTGGCTTGATGAAAATTTCCCAATTTTTCCTTCAAAATCGGAAACTATTATTAATCCATCCGCATGCGTATTTCTATACTCGCCGCCTACAAACAGGTATGCCATACATGATTTATTGTCATAATGATATATTTGCCCCGTAGTTTCATTAAACTTAATTAAAGCACTATTTAAATTGTTTTTGAGGTTGTCTTCTTCTGAAACCAAAATACCTTTAAATCTTATTTTTTTAACAGATGATTTGGAAAAGTCGATTGCTATCCTCCCTTCGCTTGCTTCAATTTTAGTATCTCCACTTACATCTATTTGAAGTGATTCAATACCGGAAATGAAAAATTCCTGACTGTTTTTTCCATTGAAGTTATTAATTTCAACAATATAGCTCCTGACCTCCACCTTCTTTTCAACTTCTTTTATCTTCACAATAGTCTTTGTCGGCCCGGGGACATGAATATATTTCGGTACCTCAATGTGTATTGGTTTGTTGACTTCAACTTCTTTAATTAAAATTTTTTCCGATTCTTTTTTTTCTTCAAATCTTTTGCTGTTGCTCGAAACTTCAAATGTAACATGGCCGAAAGGCGTTTTTATGTCCTTCTCAAGTTCAAAAGACCACCCTTCGCTGCCATACCCGATAGATATGGGAGAAAAATAAGGTTGAAATCCGATTTGCCAATCTAAATTATCGAAAACTTGGCACTGTCCGTTCGGACCAAATGAAAGCCAAATAAACAATATTAGTATTTTTTTCATATTTTTTGCCAAACATACTCCTTTTCTTTAAATCTATCTCACCCGACGAACATTTTACCTCGTCTTGCCCCCTTTTCCCCACCATTCCTTACCTTTCCCCCTTCAAAATTTCCTTTTCCATGCCATTGCCATTTTTTTGCCGCCCCCTGCCCCCTGCCTGTTGCCTGCTGTTAATTGCCCACTGCCTCTTGTCAACTGCCACCTGGCTCCCCGCTCAAAAACCCACCCCCGCCGACGCTCGCCTGCAGGGTTTCGAACAGCACAAAGCACTGAAAAAGAACACTTTACTCGGCAGCCTCAAGCCCGAAAGCATCGGCCCTTCGGTGTTTTCCTGCCGGGTGGTGGATGTAGAGGCCAACCCTGACGATCCGACGAAAATGTACGTGGCATACGCTTCAGGTGGGCTGTGGTATAGCGAAAATAACGGTACTACCTTCAAACCGGTGTTCGACCGGGAAGCCTCTATGACCATCGGCGATATCGCCGTCGACTGGCAACGCGGCGTCGTGTGGGTAGGCACCGGCGAGTCGAACAGCAGTCGCTCTTCGTATGCCGGCACGGGCATCTACCGCAGCGCCGACGGCGGTAAAAACTGGGAGCACCGCGGCCTGCCCGAAAGTCACCACATTGGCCGTATCGTGCTGCACCCCACCGACCCGGAAGTGATCTGGGTGGCCGTGCTGGGCCATCTCTATTCTCCCAATGCCGAACGCGGCGTGTACCGCAGTACCGACGGCGGACGCTCCTGGAAACGCACCCTGTTCGTGAACAACACCAGCGGCGCGATAGATCTGTGCCTCGACCCCGTGGCGCCCAATACCCTGTACGCCGCCACCTGGCAACGCGAGCGCCAGGCCTGGAACTTCAATGGCGCCGGCGAAGGTTCTGGCATTTGGAAAAGTACCGACGGCGGCGCCACCTGGGGCAAGCTGAGCACGCCTGAAAGCGGTTTCCCCACCGGTCCCAACGTGGGACGCATCGGTCTATGCGCCGGGGCAAAAGACGGCCAGACCGTGCTGTATGCCAGTGTCGACAACCAGAATCCGAAAGCAGCGCAGGAAAAGCCGGAGCCGGACGTGCTCACCAAAAACCAGTTGCGCGATATGACGCCGGCGGCATTCGCCAAAATACCCGACGAACAACTGGATAACTTCCTGAAAGACAACGAGTTTCCGGAAAAATACAACGCGAAAAAAATAAAGGACGAGGTCGCAAAAGGCAAAATCACCCCTCAAACCCTTGTGGATTACCTCGAAGACGCCAATGCCAAACTCTTCGACGTAGACTATATCGGCGCAGAAATCTACCGCAGCGACGACGGCGGCCGCAGCTGGAAACGCACGCATACCGAACCCCTCGACGGCATCAACTTTACTTACGGCTACTATTTCTCTA
>JAKLJF010000985.1 GCA_023151335.1 Thermoanaerobaculia bacterium
GTATTTACCCGGCGCCACATAAGTTTTTTCGGCTGCGTCGCTGGTCGAAGCCGTGGCGGCGCCTTTCGTTTTGCATTGCCAGAGTGCCGCTATAACTAGCAGCAGCCCTCCGATAAAAAAGAGTACCTTTTTCATATAATGAGAATTATGAATGATAAATGATGAATTTGTAAGGATGAGTTATGAATGATAAATGATCAATTTTACAGCCCGGACTATGGGCAGGAATATTCATCATTCATCATTCATCATTCATCATTACTATTTTTCCCCATCATTGGAGCGCATGAATTCCAGTACGTCGCGCGCGTCGCCGAGCGAAACGTTTTGGTTGGGCATGCGGGTGAGGCAGAGTTGAAGCAGTTTCTGGGCTTCTTCGTCTTTTTCGAGCATGACGTCCACGTTGGTGATCATGTTCATGATCCATTCGGGTTTGCGGTTTTTAGTTACGTTTTTCCAGCCCGGCCCTACCACGCGTTTGTCGTCGAGTTTGTGGCAGGCGGCGCATTTCATGTCGTAAATGGCTTTGCCGCGACTGACGCGTTCGGCCTCAAGCGGCGTTTTCAGTTCCACAAATTTTACTTCGCCGATGCCCTTGCCCTCGGCCAGCATTTTTTCTTCAGGAGTTGGTTCAGCCGCCGCCGCGGGGGCGCTGCTTTCGGAGCTTCCGCCGCCGCAGGCGGCCAGGACAAATAAGAGCAGGAGAATTGACCCGTACCAGATTTTCATACTATAGTTTTTTTAATAAATAGGTGATCGATAGCACAAAATTGGTACGTTCGAAAACTTGCCGTTTATGATCCAAATCATAAAGAGCCAGGGGGCGTTTTGGAGGCGGCTATTTCGGACGAAAAAGTCTTCTTTTTGCCGTTTTTTCCGGCACTCTGTTGTTGGAGCAATGCCGGGGATGACGAAAATCAGTGTAAATTATGCGCAATATCAGGCCGGGAGGTTGGCGTGAATGCCTCGTTAACGGTCCTTGTACGCCCGCAGAATTTTGCGATCGGAGACGTGCAGTTTGCCCTGTTCTTCCAGCAGGCCGACTTTCCGGATCACGGTTTCCACGCGCAGGCCGGTCATATCGGCGATTTCCTGACGGGTCACCGGTACCACGAAGTGGTCGTCCTGACCGTAGAGCTCGCGGGGCAGTTTGCATTTGAGCAGGTCGATCACGGCCAGGATACGTTCTTCGGGTTGACCCAGATTGAGGGTTTTCAGGATTTCCGATTTTTCCTGAACGCGGTGGCACATGTGCATGGTGAAACGCAGGTGGATATCAAAATTTTCGCGCAGCAGTTCGATGAAATGTTTGCGGGGCAGCGCCAGCAGTTGCGTATCGGTGATGGCTATTGCGGTAGCGGGATAAGGGAATTCGCCGATCATGGGCGGTTCGCCAAAACTTTCGCCATCTGTAAAAATGCCCTGGATGAAATCGTGATCCTCCCCGTGATTGACTATTTTGACCAGTCCGTTGACGATTTGAAAGTAATAGAAAGCCATTTGCCTTTCCCGGAAGATATCGTCGTGGCGCCGGTAGTTTTTTACTACCGCGCCAAAATTGCGGAGCAGATCGGTTGGTATATTCATATTTGGTTCGGCATGGGCAAAGTTAACAATCCTGCCGGATGATTTCCTAACTTAGCGCTCTATTCCGGCATCCGGTATGCTCGACTTGCTGCATTTCGTTACCCTGATCGGCGCTGTACAAGGGATTTTCTTCGGGCTGGTGTTACTGGGTCTTCACCCCTTCGAGTTCCTGCTCCAATCGTTTACGCAAGTGGCCGTTTTACCGCTGCTGGGCGTACCGCTGGCCAGTTTCGTGTTGTATTTTACCTTCGCGCTGCCCTGGTTTTTACTCAACCACTCCAACCTCAAATTCCCCGACTGGTTCGAGCGCTACGCCGCCTGGTTGCTGGTAACACCCAACTGGCACCGGGTGCACCATTCCAGTTTCCAACCTGAAACCGATTCGCACTACGGCGACGTGTTCAGCATCTGGGACCGGTTGTTCGGCACCTCCCGGCAGGCCAGGGTGGAGGAGATGACCTTCGGCCTGGAAAAGTTTCGGGAAAACGGAGAAAAGAGCGTGAGGGGATTGTTGAAAATGCCGTTTCGTTGAATAAAATTGAAGTTAAGCCAAAAGTCTTTCTGGTGGAACCAGAAAGACTTTTGGCTTAATCCCAAT
>JAKLJF010000986.1:0-1722 GCA_023151335.1 Thermoanaerobaculia bacterium
GAACCGTATGCTGAAACGGCGCAAAGGGGTGTACGGTAATCCGTTCGGAGGCGCTTGCAGGAAGATTGAGCAGCAGGGAATACCGCCCATTGTTGTCGGTAGTGGCTTGTACGCCGGCCGGTTGTGCCGACACCAGCACACCAGGCGCCGGCGGTTCAACGGGATCGCGTTGTTTATTCAGGTTGAGGTCGTAGTAAACTTCGCCGGAAACGGTTTTGAAGTTCAGATCGGCCAATGGAAGCCGCCACAAGCCGCGGTTGTACAGCAACAGATAAATGTAATCCATATCGGCGCCCATTATGGTACCGCCAACCCCGGGCAGATTCGCGGTAAACGGAATCCAGTTTTTCCCGCCATCCGGCGACAGGATCGGCCGGTAGCCCATACCGGCTATCCAATCGTCCGAGCCGGCCATGGAAAAAACAGGCGAATTGGCGCCGCTGAAAGGTTGGGAAGATTGCCAGGTTTTACCGTCATCTTCCGAAACATAGATCCGGTCGCCCTGCCAGAGGCCTTTCAGCACGATAAAAATCCGCTGGCCGGCCAGGAAGAAATCAGAAATGCTGCTCCAGTGCGAAATACCGGTCGTGTCCAGTGCCTGCCAGCTCAGGCCATTATCGTCGGAGCGCAGAAGGAATGGACTGTTGCGCAAGGCGAACAGGGTACTGTCGCGGTTCAGGCACTTTCGGAAATAGCCGGGCACCTGGTTCCAGGATTCGCCGTGATCGGTACTACGCCAGAGACGGTTGTCGGGCAGGTCCTCAAACATAAAAATAGCCTTGGGAGTGGCCATGATCTGTTGAACACTGACCCTCCATTGCGGGAAATTCGGGTTCGGCGGCAGTGAGATATTTAGCCAGGTCTGGCCGTCGTCGTCCGAACGGAACAAACAGGAATCGGCCGGCCCGTACTGAATGCCGGTGTAGATGCGATGGCCGTCGGTCGCCGCGGCAAAAACGTTGAGTAAAAAGGGAAACAAGGACTGATCTGACCAGGTTTGAGTCTTTTTATCAAAACGGTGCAAGCCATTAAAACCGCAGGCCAGCAAAATTTGATTGTCATCCTGACCAAATCCGGAGATATCGCCGCCATTCATGCCCTTTCCAATACGGGTAAATGTGGCGCCGTCGGCACTAATCCGGTATGCGCCGCCCTGATAATAATAACCGAAAAGCTGACCGTTGGCCGATTGAAGTCCGTTTAATGCAAGGCCGGGGTCAGCCGGCGTCAGCCAGGTTTCACCGGCATCCGTCGAGCGGGTCAGGTAACTATAATTGTACAGGGCATAGAAAACGTTGCCCACGCGTGTAACGTTTTTAATGTCCTGGGTAAATACCAGCATCCGTTTCCAGGTGGCGCCGCCGTTCAGGGTACGGTAACAACGGTATTCGTAGTCTTCCACGAAAATCGTGTCGCCTTTCGCCTGCAAATGCGTCACGACGTGGGTGAGGCCAGGCACCGGAATTTTCGTCCAGTTTTGGCCCTTCAGATCGGCGCAAACTGCAATTTCTTTATAGCCGAAGGCAAACAGGCGGCCATCCTGCACAACGACGTTGTAAAACGCGTTGGGGTCGCTATCCAGCGCGTTCAACACCCAATCGGCGCCCGGATCGAGCACACGCTCCCACACGTGATTGCCATCGGCGGCAAAGAGTTTGCCGTCGGAAAGCGTAACGCCGAAGTAAAACAATGGGTCGTAAAATGGTAGCGGCACTTCCGTCC
>JAKLJF010000986.1:1732-2181 GCA_023151335.1 Thermoanaerobaculia bacterium
GGAAGGCAGCTATGTGGTCAGCCCCGTTGAATCCGTCGCGCCGGCCGTAAGTCAAAACGTTGGATCCAAATACCTGCACGGCAAAGTAAGCCATCTCCTTTGGCAGTGCTTTTCCGGAATCCTCCCAGCTTTCACCCTGGTCAGCCGACCGGTATACGCTGTTGACGTTTGCGGCAAAAATATAATCGCCGTTACCGGCATAACTGTACGCCCCGCCGGCATACGGGCCGTTCATATTTTGCCATTGGGAAAAAAGAAGAAGAGGGATAAAAAAGAACAACAGGCAGGGAAGCAGGCGCATGGGTAGAGTTTTTACGAGTTAAAAAAGAAGATTTTGTTTTCACTTTAAAGCAAAAATAATTCTTCCTATCATAGAGCCCGCAATTCCATTCCTTAAAAAAGCATTCCGTCATGAAATATCTTTTTCCCGCCGCCGCCCTTTGCTTTCT
>JAKLJF010000987.1 GCA_023151335.1 Thermoanaerobaculia bacterium
ATTTTTTGGAGGAAACGCAGGCCGTCCAAAGCAAGGCGGCGGACAAGGCAAAGGCAATGATTCGCATGTTGGAATAGCTGGTTGGTCAACGAAATATATTGTTCCGGCGCAAACCTAAACCGAAAATGCCGCTTTCTGTTTCACAGTTTACCTATACCCACACCGTCAAGTTTTCAGTATCAGTGCGCGTAACGTTTACGAAACCTTCAAGGTTTCGTAAACGTAATTCCAACTTTAGCCATGCTGAAAATTTGACGGCGTGAGGTAAACATCAAAACGATCATGAAAAAATTGCTTCCCATTTTCAACGTACTCGCCCTCGCGGGAGTACTCGTGATGAACTACCTCGCCACGGCCCTGCCCATCGCCGGGCGAACGCCTGCCGATGTGTCGGACATGTTCCCGACCTTGTTCACCCCGGCCGGTTTTACCTTCGCTATCTGGGGTATCATTTACCTGTTGCTCATCGGTTTTGCCCTGTACCAGGTACGCTTTTTAAACAGGGAATGGCCTGATTTCCTGGAAAAAACAGGCTGGCTCTTCGTGTTGTCCTGCGCCGCCAATGCCGGCTGGCTACCAGCCTTCCATTATTTGCAAATCGGGCTTTCCCTGCTCATCATGCTCGTATTGCTGGGCAGCCTCGTGGCCATTTACCTTAGAATCAACGATGGGCAAACCATCACGTCCACCGCGGAACGCTGGCTGGTGCGGCTGCCATTCAGCGTCTACCTGGGCTGGATAACAGTGGCTACCATTGCCAATACCAGTATACTCTTTTCCCATCTTGGCTGGAGCGGCGAACCGGGTGGTCCGCGGTTCTGGACAGTCGTGGTCATAGCGGCGGCAGTCGTGATCGGCTTGCTGGCCTTGTTGCGCCGTCGTGATATTGGCTTTGCTTTGGTCATCACCTGGGCGCTGTACGGCATCTTCTCCAAACGCATCCGCGATTTGAGCACGGAGGATGGCGTGGTGGAAATGGCCGCCATTACCGGGATAGCCATCATTGGCCTGGGCATTTTATACCTGATTTTTAGCAGGAAGAGGAGATCTGATTAGCCGAAAAATAAAATGGTTTCAACTCCGCGGGAATCGGGTTTCCCTGCCTGTTCTTTTCCTCCTATTTTTGCCGCGCATTCGTTACGAAGGATGATTGCCTCTCATTATGAACGACAAACAATGGCACGCAATGGATATTCCTGCCCTGGAGCAGGAACTTAACACCAGGCTGGAAACAGGCCTGGCAACGGCGGATATACCTGCCCTCAAGGCCCTCTACGGGCCAAATGAATTGCAGGAAAAAGGAGGTATTTCACCGGTAAAATTATTGATCTCCCAGTTCACCAATACGATGGTGCTGATCCTCATCGCGGCTGCCGTGGTATCGGGTCTGCTGGGAAAGACGACGGAAACGGTTGCTATTACCGCCATCGTCGTGCTGTTTGCCCTGCTCGGTTTCCTGCAGGAATACAGGGCCGAAAAAGCAATGGCCGCGCTCAAACGGCTGTCGGTGCCGGTGGTGCGGGTGCGCCGCAACGGGCAAATACTGGAGATATCCGCCCGGGAACTGGCGCCCGGCGACGTGGTGTTGCTGGAAGCCGGCAATGCCGTGCCTGCCGATTTGCGCATCGCGGAGAGCGTCAACCTGCGCATCCAGGAAGCGGCCCTGACCGGCGAGTCGGAACCCGTGGAAAAACATGCGGATGCGCTGCAACAGGCTGACGCGCCGTTAGCCGACCGCCGCAACATGGCGTACATGGGCACCGTAGTGACCTACGGACGGGGGACGGCAGTGGTCGTAAGTACCGGTATGGCCACCGAGCTGGGCAAAATCGCCACATTGTTGCAAACCGTGACAAGAGACATGACCCCGCTTCAGCAGCGGCTCGAAAAGGTGGGCCTGCAGTTGGCGATCGGCGGGGTTGCGGTGGCCGCCCTGGTGATGGTGATCGGCCTGTTGAAGGGCGAAACGCTCGACGAAATGTTCCTGACGGCGGTTTCGGTGGCGGTCGCCGTGGTGCCGGAAGGACTGCCTGCCGTGGTGACCGTAACGTTGGCGCTGGGCGCACAACGCATGTTGCGCCGCCATGCCCTTATCCGCAAATTGCCCGCCGTGGAAACCCTGGGTTCGGTGACCACCATCTGTTCAGACAAAACCGGTACCCTTACGGAAAACCGCATG
>JAKLJF010000988.1 GCA_023151335.1 Thermoanaerobaculia bacterium
GTTTTATTATTCAAAGCGAAGTCCATACTTCCGACGGGCGCTGCGATGCGGTGGTTCAAACGCCCTCTCATATTTATCTGCTGGAGTTTAAACCCGACCAAAGCGCTGTCGAAGCCTTGCGGCAAATCCGGGAAAAAGGTTATGCCGAAAAATTCCGGCTGGAAAAGAAAACCATCGTCGCTATCGGCATCAATTTCAATACAGAAAAACGGGCCGTGTCGGAATGGGAAAGTGAAATATGGAAGGAAACCCTCCAAACCCTCTAAACTATCCAAACCCTCTAAACTATCTAAACCATAATTCACCGCACCAACAACACCCCTCCGTTTTCCACCCGTTCTTCTGTTTCTCCTTTTGCATTTAAAAATTCAAACCGCGCGTACCAGGCATACACGCCGGGGGACATCACTTTGCCCCGCGCCGTACCATCCCAGCCCCGGTTCACGTCGTTGGTTTCGAACAGCAGCCCGCCCCAGCGGTCGAAAATGCGCATTTCAAAGTTGTTGACCGGGAGGTTGGTATATATCCGGAAAGTATTGTTTGCGCCCGCGCCCTCCGGTGCAAAAGCGTTGGGCACGTATACGCTCTCCGTGCGTTTCACCCGTATGGTAACGGACGCGGTGTCCGTACAACCCTCCGCGGTGACCACCAGCAGGGTGTAGGTGGTATCTACCGGCGGCGCCGCCACGGGGTTCAGGCACACCGCGCAGTCGAGCCACCGGTCCGGAAACCAGTTAACTGCCGCCACATTCGATGTCGGAATATTGAGCTGCGGATTGAGTTGTACCGAAGCCCCTGCTTGCAGCGTCAGGCTGGAATCGAGCGTAATCACAAGCGGATTAAACGACGGCAGATTTACGGAAGAATCCTGTTCGCAGCCGCCGGCGTCCTGCACGACGGTTTGGTACAAACCCGGCGGGAGGTTGTTGAAAATACTGTCCTGTGTAAAGGTCGCTCCGCCGTTTATCGAAAACAAAAAGGGCGTCTGGCCGCCTGTGCCGCCGGAAAAAACAATACTGCCGATAGCTTTACTGCAATCCGGCGGCGAAACACCCGGGGTTGGAAAAACAACGCTCCCCTCTCCTACCGTCACCGAATCGATAGCCGTACAGCCGTTTGCCGGGTTGGTGACGACGAGTACGTACAATCCAGGCGCATCTGCCAGCGGTCCGGGCGTATTGGCGCCGGAAACGATATTGCCGCCCGTGGTCGTCCAGCTAAACAAGGCGCCGGGCGTAGTGCTGCTGCCCTGGAGCGTTACCTGGGGCGCATTGCAATTCAACGTCAGCGCCGGCCCCGCATCGACAGAAGGCGGGTTAGCCGTTCCGGTCACGGTGACACTTGCCGTGGCCGTACAGCCGTTCGTCTGATTCGTCACCGTCAGCACGTAAGTACCGGCGGCGTTCACCTGCGGGGAAAGCGTCGTGCCGCCGCTCACGATACCCGGCCCTGACCATTGGTAGGTAAAATTCGCCCCAGCGCTGCTGCCCGCGCCGCTCAGCGGGATCTGCGTCAAAGTACAGGTCAGGGTTTGCGGCGAAGCCGCTGCCGCCACAGGCGGTACAGTATTGGCCGCGGCAACGGCGCTCGCCGTGGCCGTACAGCCGTTCGTCTGATCGGTCACCGTCAGCACGTAAGTACCGGCGGCATTCACCAGCGGGGAAAGCGTTGTGCCGCCGTTCACGATACCCGGCCCCGACCATTGATAAACAAAATTTAATCCCGCGCTGCTACCCGCGCCGCTCAGCGGAATTTGCGTCAAGGCACAGGTCAGGGTTTGCGGCGAAGCCGCTACCGCCACAGGCGGTACGGTATTGGCCGCGGCAAGGGCGGTTGCCGTGGCCGTGCAGCCGTTCGTCTGATCGGTCACCGTTAGCGTGTAGGTACCGGCAGCGTTCACCAGCGGGGAAAGCGTTGTTTCGCCGCCCGTCAGGCCCGGTCCCGACCATTGGTAGGTAAAATTCGCCCCAGCGCTGCTGCCCGCGCCGTCGAGGGCGATTTGATTGAACGCACAGGTCAGGGTTTGCGGCGAAGCCGCTATGGCCTGCGGCGGCGTGATATTGGCCGCGGCAAGGGCGCTCGCCGTGGCCGTACAGCCGTTCGTCTGATCGGTCACGGTCAGCGTGTAAGTACCGGCGGCGTTCACCAGTGGGGAAAGCGTTGTTTCGCCGCCCGTAA
>JAKLJF010000989.1 GCA_023151335.1 Thermoanaerobaculia bacterium
CAAGTTCCTTGCTCGCCACGCGGCGCAGCGAATCCTGCGCCTGCTCCAGGGCAGCTTTCCCGGCCGCTTTGGCTTCTTCCTGGATGGTCCTTTCTCCGTCGCTCGGCAGGATTTTCACGCCTACTTTAGGGTTGGCCATCGTGCCGGTGAGGTCGAAACGCACGTTGATGAATTCGCCCTGGGCCACGTTGACGCCAAGCTTCGACGCTTCACCCGACAACCATTTCAGGCCGCTGTTGGCGGCGCTGCCCACGGCGGTTTTTTCCAGCGCCTTGCGCGGCGTTTTGGTCAGAATCTGGTAATTCATATCGGAAGTCAGGCTATGCGTGCCGCCGATTTGCATAGCCACATCCTTCATCTGGAAGTTAAACGGCTTCAATATCACGGTGCCGTTTTTGATCTCAAACCAGTTTTTGGTGTTTTTTAACTCCAGTTTGTTCAGGTAGCTTACGTTCAGTTTCGAGCTGATCTCGGCCAGCGGTTTAAAATTATTTACAACCGCGTTAATGGTTTCCAGGAAGCCCGCCGCCGACATGGTTTTCAGGTCGGGCGTCATATCCTTGCCCAACAAACCGCTCATGGAAAGCGTGGTATTGAATTTGCCGTCGATCAGCTGCATGATAGGCGCCAGGGCTTTTACCGTGGCAAAGTTTTGGAAAGCGTCGCGGAAACCCATGTTTTGCAGGGCCAGGTCCACGTCGAAGGCCGGTTTCGAGGGGTCCTGGGTGTTATATTCGCCCGCCACGGCGATCTCGCCACCCAGTACACTGGCCGTAAAATCGTTGAGTTTGGCGGCGCCGTCTTTCACCACTACCTGACCGTCGAGGTTTTGCAGGTCGAGGTTGGTGTAGCGCACTTTGGCGAAATCGGCATTCAGCGTCATATCAATATTTTCCGGCACCAGCATCACCGATTCTACCGGGGCGCTTTCGCTACTGGTGGTTTCTTCGGTCATAAAAGGATTGAGATCGAAGAAATTGGATTTCAGGTTGACCACCCCCGACACGGTGCGGTCGTCGAACATATAATCCCAGGCATTCAGGATACGCCCATTCCCGCTCAGGTCACTTTCACCGATCTTCATACCGAAGTTGTCTATGGTCATCTTGTTCGGCGTAAAATTCCCCTTCAGGTTCATATCCGACAGGTTGTAATCCTCGTAAACCAGTTTTCCAATGTGGCCATCCACCGTAAAGTCCCACTGATCGAACACTTTTTCGGTCGCTTCCGCGCTGGCGGTGGGCACTTTGCCCGCTGGCGCTGCTTCGGCAGCGGGCTCTTCCATCCATTCGTTGGCGTCGAAATAGGAAGAGCGCATGGTGAGGCTGCCTTTCATGGTTTTATTCGTGGAGAAATAAGCCAGAATATTATCAATCTTGCCGGATGCCCGCAGATCGCTTTTGCCCAGACGGGCGTCAAAGTTCTGAATGTCCACATGTTGGGGCGACAGGCTGGTGACGAGCGAGTTGATTTTGACCGGGGGCATGCCGGCGGCGCGGTAGTTGAGATTGGAAATATTGAAATTACCGGCCATTTGCACCTGGTCGAACTGCTGGGCTTCGATCTGGTTCATCGACGCCTTGGCCAACACATCGGCTTTGATAATGCCGGAGAGTTCCTGCACGCCTTCCATCGGGAACGCTTTCGACAACTCGCCCATGTTGAGCGTTCCGGCGATCTTTGTGTCCACCGTAGGGTTGGTTTCCGGCGTTTTCAGGTGAAAATAGCCGCCAATTGGATTGGAGCCGATCTTCAGCCCGAATTTGGGGATGTTGATCGTCATGGCATTGAGTGTGCTGGACGGGCTGTTAACCGACATATCCACATTGATGGCGCTGATGCCCAAAGGCAGGCTGGGATATTTTACCTCGCCGTTCGCCACTTTCAGGTCTATTTTAAATGCGGGGTAAGTGGTTTCGTTGTATTTGCCTTTCACCATGCCGGCAAACTGCACCGTACCGTCGGCTTTTACGTTGTCGAAATCCTGGGTATAGGCGCCGGGCACGACGGAAAGCAGGCTCTTGAAGGTATTTTGCGGGGTACCGAATTTCAGGTCCATCAGGTAATCCGTTTCGTTGGGCATCTGGAACCAGCCGTCCACCATCATTTTCAGGGCTTTGACCTGCAGGTCTTTGTCGATGAAAGTGAACTTCATGTTTTTCATATCCACATTGAGG
>JAKLJF010000098.1 GCA_023151335.1 Thermoanaerobaculia bacterium
CTCCTATACCATCTCCGGGGTAATGAACGCCCACATAAACCTGTGCCAGGGCAATACGGGAAGCCCAGGTCAGCAATACAATGCGGCACCAGGGCAAGGCAGTTTGTAAGACTGAAGCGGTATAAACAGCCACGGCAAAATGGTTGGCTGCATGAGAGGAGGTAAAACTGTACCCGCTGCCGCAAGTTGTTCGCATTCGCAGTTCCTCCTTCAGTACCGGATCATTACAGGGGCGGAGGCGACGTACGTTTTTTTTGATCAGGGTACTGCTCGTAAAGTCGGCCAGCCCGGCGGCCAGCACCAGCCCGGCAATAAAAATCCATCCTTTTTTATGTCCGTAATTATGCCAGGCGAACACGGCCAGAAACAGGTACAGGGGCGCCCAGAACCATTTTTCCCGAAACAAAGGCAACAAGGCATCGAATACCGGATTACTCAACGATCCGTTTATCCATTGAAACACCTCCGTGTCAATCGTTTGCCACCAAGTCATCTTAACACGGTTTTTCTGCTAAAAGGATCAGCCGTTTGGAGGTCAATGGATCAAAGGGCTCCAGGTTGTGATCGCCGTACGTATCCAGAAGTTGCAGGCCGGCCGCGGAGAACATCTGCTTAAAATCGTCCGGAAGAAAAAGCCTTACCCGCTCCCGGAATTGAAAACGGCGTCCGCCTGTTTCAAATAACACTTGTTTGAATACATGTTTGCCGCGTATGTATTTTTTTAAGTGGAAATCGATGCCGTCGAGGGATTTGGTTTCCATCCTGATCAAATGGTCGCGCACCCAGGCAGCATTAAAAAAATCAAGCACAAAAAGCCCCCCCGGTTTAAGTCCTTTATTTACGTTCCGAAGCGAGTTTACATGATCCTGGTCGGTACTGAAATACCCGAAGCTGGTAAAAATATTCAGGATGGCATCAAAATAATTGATACGGAAAGGGTGCCGCATGTCATGCTGATAGAAGGAAAGCCGTTCGTGTTCGAAATGACGGGCAAAAGCTATGTTGGAGCCGGAAACGTCAAGGCCTGTCACATCGAAACCCTTTTCTGCCAGGTAGCGCGCATGCCGGCCTTTGCCACAGGCCAGATCAAGGACGCGTGCGCCGTCGGGAAGCGGCAAAATTCGCAACAAATTGTCTATGAACAATTTAGCTTCCCTGTCATCGTGGCTTTGGTATAAAATGTGATAATAAGGTGAATCGAACCAATCCGTAAACCATTCGCTTTTCATAATGCCAAGTTTTCGGGCTAAAGGTAGAGGGTTTTTACATTGAGTGATTGAGTGATTGAGTGATTGAGTGATTGAGTGATTGAGTGATTGAGTGATTGAGTGATTGAGTGATTGAGTGATTGGGATAAAGGTAAGATAGGTTTAAACTCGATCCGGTCTGTTATTTTTACCCCAAAAAACGGATGAATTTGTTACTGGTAGCCGCCACGCCATTTGAAATTGCTCCCACGCTTCGTTTTTTGGAAAATAACTTTAGCCAAACCACCCCGGGGCTTTATCAAAAAGACGAACTTCAAATCAGTCCGTTAATAACCGGCGTGGGCAGTGTTGCCACTGCCTGGCGTCTGGCCTTACATTTGTCATCTGCCCCCGTAGATTGGGCGCTAAACGCTGGTGTTGCCGGCGCGTTTGACCGTTCACTGGCATTGGGCGATGTGGTACAGGTTGTTTCAGAGCAATTCGGCGACCTCGGTGTGGAAGACGCCGGAGGGCATTTTACCGATCTTTTTCAATTGGGCCTGGCTGAACCCAATGCCTGGCCTTTTGTCCAGGGCAAATTGAACAATCCCACAGCAGGCCAAACCCGGTTTTTACCCACTGTGCAAGGTCTGACGGTTAACCGGGTGCATGGTTATCAGTCCTCCATTGAAGCCGCCCAACGATCATTTCCCGATGCGCAAGTGGAAAGCATGGAAGGCGCCGCCTTTTTTTACGGTTGTTTATCTGCAAACATTCCGTTTGCTGAAATACGCGCCATTTCCAACTACGTGGAGCCCCGCAATCGTGCCAACTGGCAACTGGAAACCGCCATCGAAAACCTCAATCAGGTACTCCTTCAAATCATCGAAAGTCTGAGTGTAAGTCGTAAGTCGTAAGTCGTAAGTCGTAAGTCGTAAGTCGTAAGTCGTAAGTCGTAAGTCATTCACTCCTCTTTCTCTGTAAACTTTACCCCATACTGTTCCAATTCCTGCATCACCGGTTCATACACTTCGGGCATGGTAGGGATATTGACGCCCGTGGTGGATATTTTATCCATCAAAAGTAATTTGACAAAAATACCGAGGGGCAGACCCACGAGACGGGACATGGCTGTATCGGCGCCGTTGCTACCTTTCATCGTGAGGGTGGAGGTCAGTTTGTGTTTGCGCCGGTTGATCTCGTACTCAAAAACGTGCTGCATAATGACCATGTCTTTGTCGTTGGGTTGAAGCGCCCATTTTTCGAGCAGGAGGTTTTCGAGGATCAGGGCCGGTGTCGCGTTTTTAACCTTGATACGCCGTTTACTAAACAGTCCGAGCCATTCCAGTTTTTGCATGATCTCTCCTTCAGGGTCGGTTTCGATGAGTTTTGCTATACGGTCTTTTACCGAGCCGGTGTGCTGGCTTATGCCGAGAAATGCCTCCATCAGGTCGTGGTAAGTCAGTTTATCGGAATCGACGATCGGGAAAGTGGCGTCGGTTAGTCCGATGCGTACCAGGGCATTCCAGGCATCACAGAAGCCTTTGTGCCGGATAGTGCCGCGGAACATGGTTTTAATATCCTGAAGGCCATACGCCTCGCGGTACAACAGGGAGTCGCGATTGGCGTATACTTCCCATTCACCCATGCCCGGAATATTCACCAGCCGGTATTGCCGGAACAGCCGGCGGTACGGGATATACTTTAACTTACCGTCTTCCAGGAACTGAGCAGTACCCTGACCGGCCAATACCACGTTCCGGGGGTTCCAGCTAAACTTGTAATGCCAGGGATTGTCGTCGCTTTCCGGCGCTACCAATCCGCCGGTATAAGAATAAAAAGCCGTGATTTTCCCACCCCTGGCTTTGATCTGGTGGATGCGTTGCATGGCGCTCATGTGGTCGATGCCGGGATCAAGGCCCAATTCATTCATAAACACCAGCGCGCGTTGACGCGCCTCATCGCCCAGACGAAAAACCTGCTTGGATACGTAACTTGCCGTAACCATGTGTTTACCCAGGGAAATACAATCCTGCGCCACTTCCAGGTGCATTTGCGGGGGCAGGAGGGATACGACCACGTCGTGCCGGTTGATGATATCGCGCCGGTCATTCGGCTTCGAGGCATCGAGCCAAATGGCGCGGCCGTTTGGGTTGTCGCCAACTTTTTGGCGGGCAAGATCGATGTCCGCATCAGCCACCGTGATAAAAAAATTATGTTGCCTGGCTTGCTCCAGAGTATAATTGATAAGCGCCGTGGCAGAACGCCCGGCCCCGATGATGAGCAGATTTTTCATATTGATTTAGAAATAATAAATTCACAATTTTTAAAGATTAAAATGGTTACAATATTAATAATCAATTACTTAAAATTAAATCAAATAATTCTTTCACCTAATAAATCTTCACAAGTGCCTAAAAATGTTATTTGCATCCCGGTTCAGGTGCCACACTTTTGTACCGTCAAAAGACGCCGGTACTGATTCAAACGAGAACCATACGGCGTTTTGGATATGTTCATGGGATTTCAACTTTTGGCGCACTTATAAGCAGAAAGCCGTTTTTAATTTCGATTTTCAAAATTAAACCGGCCTTCTGCTTGCGCTAAAAAGCAAAAGGCCGGCCTTTTACAGCCGGCCCCCATTCCACAAGGGAGATGTGCATGGGATTAAAACAAATTTATTGCCATAAGGGGGGATTAGTTATGGCGGAGGAAATGGATTTAAATTTATCAAAGGCCAAATGTAAGCCACAATTTTTTGCCAGGCAACTGCTCTTTCCAAAAAATTTGCAAACCGCCCAAAACCACCCTGAATCGGGGTAAAAAATGCCTGAAAAACAGACCTAAAGCGCTTACATCAAACTTTCACCTATTATTAAATCTGCAGCGGTTTATGAACACACCTGTTACAATCAAAATCAAAAACGGTACCATTCGTGTTTCTAATCCCCGCTAAATGTCGCCCCCCCGTGAACACGGCTCACGTACAATGCTCTTAACGATTAATGTTCATGGGATTATACCTTACCGGTCCTGCCGAATGTGGCAGGACTTTTTTTTGCCTTACCTTTGCGGGCAAATTTTAGAACATACAGCATGAAGCAAACGACGCTGTGGGTATTTTTAACCCTTACCTGCACCTTTCTGAGCGCCCAAACGCCAGCCGATACCACCGTTTACGATGTCGCCGAAAAACTGCCCATTCCACTGCTCGCCAGTTGTCAACCCCAGCAGCATCCGGGCTGGACGGAAGACAGCATTCGCCGTTGCGCGGAGACACAATTGCTCAGCATACTGACCCGTAATATCCGGTACCCGGAAGAAGCCCGTCAAAATAACATCGAAGGCACGGTGGTGGCCTCATTTATTGTGGAACCCACCGGACGTATGTCGAACATACACATCATCAAAGACATAGGCAGCGGCTGTGGCGAGGAGGCATTGCGTGTTTTGCGGGCTTTGGACACTGCCGGTCTGCGATGGGTTCCGGCCATACATCAGGGCAAACCCGTTCGCATGAAACAGGCCCTGCCGCTGCGGTTCAAACTGCAGGAAGCCCTGCCTTATTACATTGCCGGATCCGGCGATACCATTTATACCCTGGTGGAAACACAGCCCGGCTTTCGCGGCGGCGCCGACTCCCTGCTCGCATTCATTGTGAACCGCCTGGAATACCCGGTGAAATACCGCGACAGTTGCAAAACCGGCATCATTGAAATGGCGCTGCTCATCCGGCCCAATGGCCGTGCAGAGGTGGACAACCAACTGGATTTCAGCAACCTCGGTATGGATTTCCAATGGCAGGCCCTTCGCATGGTCAACCGCACTGCCGGTCTCTGGACGCCCGCTACCTACGACGGCAAACCCGTTACCACTACCCTACCCCTGCGCGCCTTGTTCAAATCGGATCAGCCGGCCTGCGCTGCCGCGAATGAAAAGTTCGATCAGGCCATGATACTGGCCGACAACGGCGCGGAATTCGCCGGACAGAACCAGCCGGAAAAAGCCATCGAACAATGGAACCAAGCCCTGGCCTTGCTGCCCGACAACACCGAACTGCTCTACTACCGGGGCACCGCCCTGCTCTCGCTCAACCGCAAAGAAGAAGCGTGCCAGGATTTTAACCGGGTAAAGGCGATATTAGGGGTAACGTGGTTTGAGCCGTTGCGGCGGCTGGTGTGCGGGTGGTAAGTGAGGGAAACTTAACCTTAACTTAATGTTCCGTTGCCTACTGCTCACCATTCGTCCTCTCTACCTTTGCAGCCAAATTCATGCGTATGAAGGGAAACCAGCCGCCCAAAAAAATCCTGATCGTGGACGACGAGCCGGATATCCTTGAATTTCTCAGGTACAACCTGCGAAAGGAAGGATACGAGGTGGTAACCGCCAACGATGGCAAGCAGGCAATTATCGTGGCAGAGCGGGAAAAACCCCACCTCATCGTACTCGATATTATGATGCCCGAACTCGACGGCGTGGAAGCCTGCCGCTTGCTGCGCGAAAAAAAAGAATTCAACGATACGCCGATCGCATTCCTCACCGCCCGCGACGAAGACTTTTCCCAGATCACCGCACTCGATGTAGGCGGCGACGACTACATCACCAAACCGATCAAACCCCGTGTACTCATCAGCCGCATCAATGCGCTGCTGCGCCGAAGCGGCCGGCAAGGCGCCGAGGATGAAAACGCCATCCAGCTGCACGACCTGGTCATCGACCGGCACAAGGTGATGGTTTTTCGCGACGACAAACCGATCGAACTGCCCCGAAAAGAATTCGAAATCCTTTGGCTGCTTGCCTCCAAACCCGGCCGCGTTTTTACCCGCGAGGAAATATTCGACAAAATCTGGGGTTCCGATGTCATCGTAGGCAACCGCACGATCGATGTTCATATCCGCAAACTGCGCGAACGCCTCGGCGAACAATACATTAAAACCATGAAAGGCATCGGTTATAAATTTGAATTTTAGTTTCCGGTCTTTAAACCCCAACTTTGCAGCCGAATTTGCTGATCATGTCGCCGATGTTCAAGAATCAAACCCCGCAACAGCTGTCCCTGATCGCCGCTTTCACTTCGGCGGCTGTTATCACCTTCCTGGTTTTTATCCTTGGCTCCACTGGTTTTTTCCCCATTTCCTGGCAGGGCCTGGCGGTTTTGTTCATCGTTGTAATGGCCACCGATTTTCTGGCAAATTTCTTTTTTGTCCGGTATTACATTTTCCGAAAGATCAAACTAATCTACAAGATCATACACCGGCACAAACTCCCTACCGACTTTAAAGCCGACAAAATCCAGATGAACCAGAATATCCTGGACGACGTGGACCGCGAAGTAGACCAATGGGCCGAAGAACACGATCGCGAACTGGAAGCGCTGGAAAAACTCGCCACCTACCGGCGCCGTTTTATCGGCGATGTGTCGCATGAACTGAAAACGCCGATCTTTAACATCCAGGGCTTTATCCACACCCTGCTGGACGGCGCCATCGACGATTCGGCGGTCAACCGGCAATATCTCCAGCGGGCTGCCAGAAACGCCGACCGGCTCGAAGCCATCGTGGAAGACCTCGAAACGATCAATAAACTGGAATCGGGGCAAATGGTACTCGACCTGCGCGATTTCGACATCCGGGATCTGACCGACGAAGTATTTGCCGACCTGGAAATGAAGGCTAAAGAACGCAGCATCCGGCTCACGTATAAAGAAGGCGCCAACCAGCATTTTCGCGTCCGCGCCGACAAGGAAAGCATTCGCCAGGTACTGATCAACCTGATCCATAATTCCATCAAATACGGCCGCGAAGGCGGGGTCACCAAGGTTAGCCTATACGATATGGAATCGTATATCCTGCTCGAAGTAAGCGACAATGGCCTGGGTATCCAACCCGAACACCTGCCACACGTGTTCGACCGCTTTTTCCGGGCCGACAAAAGCCGCTCCCGCGAAGCCGGCGGCACCGGGCTGGGCCTTTCCATTGTAAAACACATCATTGAAGCGCACAAACAAACGATCAATGTGCGCAGCACGCCGGGACAAGGCTCTACCTTTGGGCTGACGCTGGAAAAAGCCTGATCAACTGAATATCCGGAATGAAAGTAAGAACTATTCGTAAAGATAAAATTAACGTCGTCACGCTCGGCTGTTCCAAAAACCTGGTCGACAGCGAGAACCTGATCACGCAACTGCGCGGCAACGACTACGAGGTGACCCACGAAAGCGCCGACGCCGGGGCGAATATTGTCATCATCAACACCTGCGGTTTTATCGATCTGGCCAAACAGGAGAGCATCGATACCATCGTGGAGCACGCCGCGCTGAAAAATGCCGGCAAAATCGAAAAACTGTACGTTACCGGCTGCCTGTCGCAGCGCTACAAAGACGACCTGGAACAGGAAATCCCGGAAGTAGACGCTTTTTTCGGCACCCTCGATATGCCCGCGCTGCTGGCCCGCCTCGACGCCGACTACAAATACGAATTGCTCGGCGAACGGCAGATCACTACCCTGCCCCATTACGCCTACCTGAAAATTTCGGAAGGCTGCAACCGTACCTGCTCCTTTTGCGCCATTCCGCTGATGCGGGGGCAGCACGTGAGCCGCCCGGTAGAGGAGCTGGTACAGGAAGCGCGCAACCTTGCCCGCCGGGGAGTAAAAGAACTGATGCTGATCGCACAAGAGCTCACCTATTACGGCCTCGATCTGTATAAGCAACGCGAACTTCCCCGGCTCCTCCATGCGTTGGCCGACGTGGACGGCATCGGGTGGATACGGCTGCACTACGCTTATCCGAGCAAATTTCCCCTCGAAATACTCGACGTGATGGCCGAACGCCCCGAAATCTGCAAGTATCTCGACATGCCCTTGCAACACGCCAGCGACCCTGTGCTGGCCGCCATGCGCCGTCAAATCACCCGCGACGAAACGCGGCGCCTGCTCGACCGTATCCGCGACAAAGTACCCGATATTGCCCTGCGCACTACTTTCCTGGTCGGTTATCCCGGCGAAACGGAGGCCGATTTTGAGACTTTGCTGGACTTTGTAGAAGAACAACAGTTCGAACGGGTCGGCGTTTTCCAGTATTCACACGAAGAAAGTACCCGCGCCTACGAAGTGCCCGACGACGTTCCGGCCGAGGTAAAGGAAGAACGCGCGAACCGCTTGATGGAAGCGCAACAAGCGATATCGCTGCGCAAAAACGAAGCGAAGATCGGCCGGGTATTTAAGACCATTTTCGACCGCAAAGAGGGCAAATATTTCATCGGTCGCACCGAGGCCGACTCGCCGGAAGTGGATAACGAAGTATTGGTAGAGGCCAAAAACCAATACATCCGGCTCGGCGATTTTGCCCCCGTACTGATCACCGGGGCCGAAGAATTCGACCTGTTCGGAACCGTTCAGCGCTGATCCCAACGGGCTCTCAGGGCGTCCAGTAAAGGCCCCCGCACGGTATAAAGCACCATAAATCCGGCGAGCAAGGCCAGCCAAAGCAAACGCCCCTGATATCGCGAGGTAACAGATACGAACGCGCTGCACACGAATGCATTGAAAACCAGCGCCACCATACAGAAGATCAGAAACCAGCGCGGCCCGGGCGGTACCCGGTTTTTCCACCATTCATTCGATACCACTAGCGCAAACAGGACCAGCAGGCCGAAAAACAGGTATTGCTGGCGCGTATTCATACCGCTGAAATCGAGAAAGTAATCCCGGTGGTTTTGATGACTGATCTTGTACAAGACCAGTTCCTTCGGAAAGTGCAATAAAACCGCCCCATACGGCGGCGTATTGACCAGCCATTTTCCCGTGTCTTCCGCCCGGAAATAAAAAAACTGGTTAAAGGCGCCATTCAGGGCCTGAATCAGATAGTCTTTCACCAATTTTGGAGTAGTCATTATACCGGCAATGATCTCCCGGTATTCATCCCGGTGGCTCATCCAGCCGCCGTCTTTATGAGCCGGGCTGTTGCCGCTCCACAAAAAATCGTCGGGCAGGGAATCCCGGAACGCGCATATCGGGTAGTTTTTACCTTCCACGCAGGCACGGTCGAGGTATGGTTTCAACAGCCCCATTTCATTCAGGCGCGCCATGGCAAATACGTGGGAAGCCTGCTGGCTTTCAAATTTTCCGCTGTACATCCAATGTATGGCGCGTACGCCCAGCCAGCCTGCCAGCACCAGCAAGCCTACCGTGAGTGTACGCCGGATCGGAACAATCGCGCGAAACCTGGCAGAAATGCTCGCCAAAAGCAACAAGACGATCAATATCAAACCCTCCAGCAAATGCGCGTTGTGCATGATCATGGACAACCAGCCCAGTAAAGCGACCAACACAATCCGGGCCCTGGGCATTTCAGCCAGCAGCAACAATGCCAGGCAGGCAAAAAAAATGGGAGAAAACAGATCCGGCATGATATACGACACATACAGCGAGCCGTTCGTGCAGGCAGTTATGCCGGCCAAGGTCCCGATAAAAAGTGCCGGATTGACCGTACCCAGGAAATAGCGGAACAACAAATAAATGGTCAGGCTGGTCAGTATACCCTGGGCATAAATTACCCAAAACAAACTTTCCATCATGCTGACGTGGCGGATAAACAGTCCGTAACTCAGTGGCCGGTCAATCGGCACCTGACTTGTAAAGCCGCTAAACACGTAAGTGCCGGTATCCGGATAAACGAAGGGGTAGCCGTTGTACAATCCCCAATAGCACAATAAAATGCCACCGGCAATAATCCAAACGGCCCACTGAAGTCGGTTCGAAAATTTCATGGTTGTTATATCAGATACGCTTTAAGTCAAATTTGAAAAGGCAAATTGCCATTTAAAAAGTTTGCTGCCAAAGGTGAAAGGTTGACCTCTCAGTTTATTAACCACATGGCTCGAACCAGTAAAATAGCCAACAACAACCCGATTATGATAGCCAGGCCGATCAAAAACCGGTTGTTCTCCGTCCGGTTTTCCGGTTCTTCCGTATCGATAGCAGCCTCTGCCAGCAGAATCCTTGCCCGTTCGGCATCCTCCGGACGCACATGCAGCCGCACCAGCAATTGCAGGTGCGGCATAACCGATTGGGAAGTAGCATTTGCCAGAAAACAAGGTATGCCTTCCGAGCGCAAACGCGCCGCCGCTACCTCCGCCTCCAGCGGTGAATAAAACTTGGCCACTACCTCTCCTGAATTCTCTTCGAAGTACTGGTTTTGATCGAAATCAAAATCATCCAATATGTTATTTCGCTGCATCCAGCAAAAATAGGCAGAACGATCCGGGGATAATCTGCCTTTTTCAGCACTTTTAAATATTTTTTTCGCGTTTGATACGGGCCGCCCTACTTTCGCAGGGCAACTCCGCACGATTGTTTAACTTGTAAAACAAACAAATTTTATGAAACTCCCCCTGGCATTAAGCCTCCTGTTCCTGATCGCGGCGCTTGGTTCCTCCGGTTGTGGCGACGATGAAGTAAACTGGCTGGAACAAGCCAATTGTACCGGCATCGACGTCGACTTGAACACCTACGATCTGGCAGTAAAAGCCGTTTTGGATGCCTCCTGCGCGCTCAGCGGCTGCCACGATGCCGCCACCCAGTCGAATGGCGTCAACCTGTCCACCTACCTTGGGGCCAAGGCAGCCTTTGAAAACGGCAACGCCCTCTGCGCCATCAACCACGGCGACGACTGTTTCCAGATGCCTAAAGGCGGCGCCAAACTGCCGTCGGCGACCATCAACCTGCTGGCTTGTTGGGCGAAGAATGGGTATAAGCAATAAGTAAAGTTGGTTTGTGGTTTTAACGCAAATAATATTGCGTCTCACACAAACGGCAACTTGTGGCGCCAGCGAAGAGGTGTCGTCGGCCGAAACATGAGGCTGATGACGCCTCTTCTCAGTTCCTGTAAGCATCTTTCGGTAACTGTTACCGCTCCCGCGTCGCAATGTCATCTCCCGCACCGTATGAGTAATAGCCGGATGAATTATACTTCCGGACGCATCTGCGGAAAGAAAAGCACTTCCTGAATACTCCGCTGCCCCGTGAACAACATGGCCAGCCGGTCGATGCCGAAACCGATGCCGGCGGTAGGCGGCATACCGTATTCGAGGGCGCGCAAAAAGTCCTCATCCATCACCATCGCTTCTTCATCGCCGCGGGCGGCCAGTTCGAGCTGATCTTTGAAACGCTCGCGCTGATCGATGGGGTCGTTCAGCTCGGAATAGGCATTACCTACTTCCTTGCCGTTTACAAACAACTCGAAGCGTTCCACCAGTCCTGGCTTACTCCGGTGTTTTTTGGTCAGCGGCGTCATTTCCACGGGGTAGTCGATCAGAAAAGTGGGCTGGATCAGGTGATGTTCCACTT
>JAKLJF010000990.1 GCA_023151335.1 Thermoanaerobaculia bacterium
CGCCCTGCAGGATATGGGCATTACCGCCGTGTGGTTGCCCGCCGATCCGCCTGCCCATCCATACGCTGCCAACCGGCAGTGGCCTGCTCCCGACCTGTTCCGCGACTGGGTGCGGCAATGTCATTACCGCGATATCCGGGTCGTGCGCGATCTGATCCCCCGGAATATGTTCATTGACCCCTGTGGGGCGCACCTTGACGAACGCGCGTACAACGCCCTGCTGCAGCAGGCGCTGTGGTGGGTGGAATATGCAGGTCTGGATGGTTTTCAGGTCGATTCCTGTGCGGGCGAACAGGCGTCCTGGCGCCGGCGCCTGTTCCGCGCGTTGCGCGATGAATATCCGGCTGTTTTCCTGGGCGCTGTCGATGCAGACCCGCTCGATAACATCGCTTTGCCTGGCGGAGCAGCGATGGCCGGGCTGGTATCCGCCGCGGCGACTGATCCCGCGATCAAAACGGCCGTGTTGCTCACCGTTCCCGGTTTGCCGCTGATGGATTTGGCCGGCGGGGAGTTGTCTGCTGCCGGCTTCGCGCGCGCATTGATCCGCTACCGCAATGCTACGCCGGCCCTGCAAAACGGCCAGGCGCAGTTCTTCCCGCCGGCAGACGGCGTGTACGCCTGGTTCCGCTTCGATGCGGAAAAAACGGTGATGATCCTGGTCAATACCGGCGAAAAGGCCCGGCGACCGGATAGCGACAGGTTTACGGGGCGTTTGGCCGGATTTACCCGCGCAAAAGATGTGATCAGCGGGGAGATCATTTCCGGATGGAACAGCCTGGAAGCAGGCGGCAACAAGCCGAGGATACTGGAGCTGATGAAATAAACGGCCCGTAAAAGATCAGGGCGCCGTGTCTCCAGGCCTCCGCGGTGAAAAAATAAACTACGTTCCGGAAATCTCCTAAGTTTGCCGGCAAAACGGTTTTTACCATACATGAAACGCTTCCGTTCGGCATACCTGGGAACGATCTTTCTTGCCCTTTGCCTGCAATCCTGTGTGCGCGCCCAGGAGATCGTTCCGTTTCCCTATACCATTGAAAAGGAGATCGTGGCCGAAAAGGCGGCGGTGGTGACCGCGCATCCGCTGGCTACGAGGGTGGGGCTCAATATCCTCCGGCAGGGCGGCAACGCTATCGACGCGGCGGTGGCCGTGCAGTTTGCTTTGGCCGTGGTGTATCCGCAGGCCGGCAACATCGGCGGCGGCGGATTTCTGATCTGCCGCGACAAGACCGGCAAAACCCTGGCGCTCGACTACCGCGAAAAAGCGCCGGCCGCCGCCACGGAAACCATGTACCAGGATTCGACCGGGAAAGTATTGTCCAAAAAAAGCCAGCTGGGCATTTTCGCCTGCGGCGTGCCCGGCACCGTCGACGGCATGTGGCAAGCGCACTGGAAATACGGCCGTTTGCCCTGGGCGCAACTGGTGCAACCGGCCATCGACCTGGCCGATAAAGGATACCAGATCACCGGACAGGAGGCCGAACAACTCAACGAGGAAAAGGTCAATTTTATCCGCTATTGCAAACGCACGCCGCCTTTTGTCAATATGCAGCCCTGGCAGGCCGGCGACTGGCTCATCCAGAAAGACCTGGCCAACACCTTCCGGCGCATCGCCGGCGAAGGCCGCGACGGCTTTTATACCGGCGCCACGGCTACCCTCATCGTGCGCGAAATGCAAAAACAAAACGGCCTGATCACCGAAAAAGACCTGAACGACTACCACAGCGTGTGGCGCACGCCGCTGGAGTTCGACTGGCGTGGGCTGCATTTTATCACCATGCCGCCGCCCAGCAGCGGCGGTCTGTTGCTGCAACAAATGCTCGGTATGCTGGGCGACACCGACCTGAAAGCCGCCGGTTTCCATTCCGCGGCCGCCATTCACCTGATGACGGAAGTAGAGCGCCGCGCCTTCGCCGACCGGGCCGAACACATGGGCGACCCGGATTTCTGGAAAGTACCGGTCAGGGAACTGACCGACTCTGCCTACCTGAAAAGCCGCATGGCCGGGTTCGACCCAGGAAAGGCCACGGCGAGCCAGTCGGTAAAAGCCGGACAATTCGCCGAAAGCGAAGAAACCACGCACTTCAGCATCGTCGATGCGGAGGGCAATGCCGTGGCCGTCACCACCACGCTCAACGACTCCTACGGCAGCCGCGTGGTGGTGAGCGGCGCGGGATTT
>JAKLJF010000991.1 GCA_023151335.1 Thermoanaerobaculia bacterium
CCGCGTGAGCAGGGGCAGTATGGTCAGCGTATAGGTCACCACAGTGTCGCAGCCCGTCGTACCCGGAATTGTGTCCAGTACTGTGCCTGCCTGGGTGTATGTGTTGCCGCCGATAACGACCGATGCGCCTGCACAGAAGGAGATGTTTTCCGCACGGGCAGGCAGCGGCACAAACTTCACGTAAGTGATCACCACGCTGTCGCAGCCGGATATATTTGCAAAATACTGAGTAAAAACCTGGTCCGTGGTGACCAGCTCGCCATTGATTTCAATGGGTTCGTTGGCGCACCGGGTGAAGGTAAAAATGGTCGAATCGGTTGGATTAACCGTCACCGTGACACTATCGGTATATACGCAAACGGGCAAGTCGGGAACCGTTTTTGTAGCCACCAGGGTGTACGTAGTGGTGGTTGCCGGCGACGCCACGGGGTTGGGACTGGCCGGGTCATTCAGTCCGGTAGCTGGGCTCCATAGGTAGGTGTCGAATCCGGGGGTGGCCTGAAGGAGTATTGACCTCCCGGCACAAATCGTCGTATCGGAGCCCGCGGATATGGGCAGATCGGGACACAGACAGGGGGTGCTGCAATAGGTTACCGTTTGCGAGCCGGTTTCGGCCGGAATGGCGTCTAGCGGCACCAGCGCCATTCCGTGGTCAAACACGGTGTAGTTTTGTGCATTTTGAATATTGGGCAGATCAATCACATCCACAGAAATCGGTTGTGTAAAATCGCAATCCAATTCGGTTTCGCCGTTCTGGTCCAATTTGATCAACAGCAGATCGTTGAACGCGTAGCTGTCGGAGGCCATGGTAAGGTACAGAAAGCCGTTGCGTTCCATGACGTTCCGGGCGATGTTCCGGCCGGAAATACCGAGGCGTTTGGCCCATTGAACCTGGCCTTGTTTGTCCGTTTTGATCAATACGCTGTATGCAAAATCACTCAAAGCGGGTTGGTATAAGTTGGCCACTATATAGTAGCCCGTAGCCGTGGGCACGATTGCCGTGGCCCAGGGCCGGTCGAAACCCCCGACCACGTATTGTTTGGTCCACACTACATCGCCGGTGAGGCTGGTTTTGGCCACGACGAGTTCTACCGGACCATCCAGGTAAACGTTGAATCCGTCTAAATCGCCCGATGCCAGCACCGTGATCCCGTCGTTGTCCACCACGGGTTTAACCGGATACATGCGGGTTGAATTGGGCCCGTTATTCGATATAATGGTATTTTGCCACAAAAAAGCGCCGCTGTTCGGATCATGGGCAAACACGGAGGCCTGAAACCCGTCGTAATAGCGCCGGCAGGTACCATACAGCGTGCCGTTGAACAGCGTGGAATAATAATCGCCGCTGTCGCCGGCCAGATCATACCCGTTTATAGCGCCGGTATTTTTGTCCAGCCGCATGAGGTGGGTATAGCCGCCCGAAGTGATGCCGGTCAGCACACAGGTTTGGGCATCCAGGGCGTGTATTTGTGTATTTGCCGCGCTGGGTATGTATTGCACCCAGACAAAAGTATGGCTGGCCATATTATAACGGAACGCCACACCCCGGAGTTCGCTTTGTACAAACACTTGTGGATAGGCCACCCCGAACAGATCGCCCGATACTGTGTCCACGAACATGTCGCTGATTTGAACCATGTCGCCGCCCAAGCGGAAGGCCCGGGCCCACTGCGGCACACCTCCGGGATCGAAACGGACGATGACCGTACTGTCGTTGCGCAGCCCCGTGGCAAAAAAATCGCCGTTGGGATGCGGGAAAATGTTGGGCCGCGAACCGCCCATGTTCGTCAGCGACTGGATAAAGGTATTGTTGCAGGGAGGATCATCCGGAAACTTCAAAATCGTGCCGTCCAGGCCGCAGGCGTAGCCCGTTGTCGCGTTGGGCAACGAGAGTCGGTACAGCCGGCTGGTGGTCTGCGGAGTGGTATTTTCTATGGCCCAGGTTTGCCCTGCATCCGTCGTTTTCAATATCGCACCCGTATTGTTTTGCACATGCCCTCCCACGGCATAGCCGGTGTTCGGGTCCACAAAATGAATGCCGAGCACGTGGTTGGTGGTGCCGCTGGTTTGGGCCACCCATTGCGCAAATATGGAATCCGGAATGAGCGCAAAAAAAGCGAATACAAGCAGGGCTTTGGAAAGTGCATAAGGCGCGTGCTTTCGGGTGAGATGAC
>JAKLJF010000992.1 GCA_023151335.1 Thermoanaerobaculia bacterium
AGTAAAAAGCGGTGTTTTGCGCGGTGCGCCGGGCATGGAAGTTTTTCGGAAAAAATTCGCACCGGACAAAATGCTGCTCGTCGGCGCAGGCGGCTTACCTTGGGAGGCGTTTTTGCAGGTCAATCCGGTCGGGCTGTTTTAAGGCGATAGAACGCCCCTCGCGCCTTTTCCCTACCCAATTTTTATCCACACCCCGGCGGTTATCCTGATAACCCCGCCTCACAAATCCGGATTAATGTAGCACTATAAAAAACACGTACTTTTACCCTACACTTTACTGTTCACCCTATTAATGTTACGACATGAACGATCTTTCTGTCAAGTGCTTAATCGCCCTGTCTGTTGCGCTGCTCCTCGGTGCGGCTGCCGGGAGCGCCCAAACCACCACGGCGCCTAAATCCGACAAACGGGCCCTTGAAAAAACACCGGATACGACAACCCCGGCTGCCGCTCCGCTCCCGCTTACGCAATGCGCAACCTGCAAACATGCCGTGCCGGAGGAAGTGCAAACTTCTTCCAAGGATGCCGTGACGCTCTACGGCCCGCCCGACGGCAAAGGAGCCGCCGTAGAGTACCAGCTGTATGTCCGGATGAAACCCGGCGCTGCCTGGGAACTTGCTGCCCGCGGCGAAATCGCCAAACCCGGCGAGCAACATCCGCATTGTTTTGCCAATTCCGAGCAGATCATGGTACTGGTCTGGTGTGCAACGCCATTCGGTTCCATGGCGGAATTCAGCGACACCTGCAAATAACCGATCCATTTGAGGCTGTTCAAAACGGGTACAAGGTATGACCGGGAAAACCCGACGGCTATATCAACTGACAAAACAATGAAAACACTCCTTCTGCTCTGCTTGCTACCCCTGACGCACAGCCTCGGCGCTCAAACCACCACCCTCCGCTTCGGCAAACTCGTCACCGGCCACGGAAACGTCGTGAACGATGCTGTTGTCGTGGTGGAGGGAAACCGCGTCAAAACCGTGGCTTCCGGTGAAAAAAACATTCCGGCGAACACTACCCTGATCGACCTGCGGCCGCTCACCGGCATACCGGGCATGATCGACGCACACACGCACATCACTTATTTCTGGGATAAGGACCAGGGCGCCACGCCCTGGTCGGCGCTTCAGCGTTCGAGAGCGACCGTTTTGGTGTATCTCGCCCAGGAAAGCGCCCGGAAAACGCTGGAATGCGGCGTCACTACTATCCGCGACCTCGGTTCCTGGGCGGGCATGGACCTCGACATGCGCAACCTCATCGAGCGGGGCGCCATGACGGGGCCGCGTATGTTCGTATCGGGGCACGGCCTGCACGTCACGGGCCAGCCCTTCGACCCCTGGGTTTCCGAACTCGACCCCGGCCGCGCCGACGGCGTGGACGAAGTGAAAAAAGTGGTGCGTCGCGAAATAGCCGCCGGCGTCGACTGGATCAAAATTTACGGTTCCACCGGCAGCGCCCACGACGTGAGCGGCAACCAAACCTATACTTACGACGAAATGCGGGCCGCGGTGGAAGTGGCTCAAAAAGCCGGCAAACGGGTGGCCATCCATTCCTACGGCCCCGACGGCGCGCGCGATGCCGTGCTGGCGGGCGCCACGTCGGTGGAGCACGCTACCGGGGTGGACGAGCAGACTTTTGCCGAAATGGTGCGGCGCGGCGCCTTTTACGTGCCTACCGTGGACCACAACCGCTATTACGCCGACCACCGCGCCGAATTCGGCTACGACGACGAAGTGGTAAAAGGTTTGCAGGATTTCATCGCCCGCAACCTCGAATCGCTGCGCTTAGCCGTTAAAATGAACGTCAAAATCGCCATGGGTTCCGACGCGCTGTTTACCGGTTTCGGCGAAAATACCCGCGAACTGGAATGGTTCGTCAAAGCCGGCATGACGCCCGGACAAGCCCTGCAAACCGCCACCACAAACGGCGCAGCCCTGCTGGGTAAAGAAACCGAACTCGGCGCCGTGGCCCCCGGTTTCCTGGCCGACATCGTGGCCGTATCCGGCGATCCGCTGCAGGATATCCAAAGTGTGATCAAGGGTGTAAAGTGGGTGATGAAGGACGGGAAGGTGGTGGTGGATAAGCGATAACGATCCATGCTTCAATGTGCGGAGCCGGGTTCGACCCTGCGCGTCGTTCACCTTATAAAAACAATCATCATGAAAC
>JAKLJF010000993.1 GCA_023151335.1 Thermoanaerobaculia bacterium
TCAAGCAACTAATTCGTGATTTAATTCCTGAATAATGCCTTCCGTCTCTGAGCCGAACAGCTGCCAGATTTTTCCCCGTCCGCCTTTGGCATCGAACGGTGCATAATCCAGGTCGTCTTCCGCGATGGAGACCGAGGCGGCGATATGGTCGCGGATCATGCGCAGCCATTCCATTTGCGCTTCGCTGAATTTGAGGGCGCCGGCTTGTTTGCGGAACACCCAGTCCTGGAAGTTGCGCCGCACCCGTTCGTCGTAGGGTTCCAGCGCGGCGTCCATACCCGAGGCCCGGCGCAGCAGGCTGACGAGGGCGATGAGTTCGGATTTGGGTTGTGCTTTGCCGGGCAGGTTATCCAGTTCGGCGTAGGCTTCGTACACGCGGTAAGGGGCCAGATGGGGCCGGTGGCGTTTGAGGTGATCGAGTATTTCTTTTACCATGAGGTAGGTCCAGTGCCGCTGGGCGTGGGGCTGGGCGTAAAAGACGCGGAAGGCGGCGATCTCGTCGCGGTGTTCGGCGATGTAGTCCTGAAAGCCTTGCACCAGGTCGGCTCCGCGCGCGCCGCTGGAGGTGTCCCAGCCGGCGTGGCGCAGTTCGTCGAGGTTGACGGTGTCGATCAGTTGTTCGTGTACACGGCGCACGTTTTCGATGTATTCGTTGAGGGCGCCGGAAAAAAGGTCGCCCGCGGCATGCAGGAGCGCCTCCTGTGCGGCGGCAATGTGGCTTTGATCGGGTTGGCGGTCGGGCGGTACCGCGTAGATTTCCCGGGCTTTGTCTTCGATTTTGTCCGGGTCGTAAGCGGCCAGCAGGGCGGCGGCGAGGTGGGAGGCGGTTTTGCCGCCGGCTTCCTGTCGGAATTCGGCGCGTTCGGTATCGGTCAGTTGGCGGTCGAGGCGAATGAGTCGGTTGGCCAGCGAGGTGTAGAGGTCTTCGTCGCGTGCGCCCATGAGCACGGCGCCCAGCAGGTCTTTGAGCGATACGCCGGGCTTGCGCTCCAGTGGCCGGGAGTCGGTTTTGAGGCTTCTGGTGACGCCCACCGCATCCACGATGACGAAATGGGTTTTGCCGCCGGCAGCCGAGGGCGTTACTTTTTTCAGGTCGTCGGCGCCAAGCGTGCGGGTGCCGCGGCCTTTCATTTGTTCGAAGTAGTTGCGGCTTTTCACGTCGCGCATGAACAGCAGACATTCGAGCGGCTTCACGTCGGTGCCGGTGGCGATCATATCTACCGTGACGGCGATGCGCGGATTGTACTCGTTGCGCAGTTGGGCCAGCACCGATTTGGGCGCTTCTTTCGTCTGGTAGGTGATCTTTTTACAAAATTCGTTGCTCTCGGCGAATTCCTCCCGCACGATGCGGATGATGTCCTCGGCGTGCGAATCGGTTTTGGCGAAGATGAGGGTTTTGGGCACTTCCGCACGGTGGGGGAATATCTCGGGCAGTTTGTCGCGGAAGGTGCGGATGATCCAGCGGATCTGGCTGGGATTGACCACGTCGCGGTCGAGCGTCGAAGCGGAGTAGGATTCGTCTTCGTCGAGCAGTTCCCAGCGTTTGCGGCGCGACATTTTTTCCCGGCGTTCGATATATTCGCCCGCCTGCACGGTGGCGCCTTCTTTGGTGATCCTGGTTTCGATGAGATATATGTCGTAGCCCACGTTGACGCCGTCGATCACGGCCTGCTCGTGGGTGTATTCGGAAACGACGTTTTCCTGGAAAAACCCGAACGTGCGGGCGTCGGGGGTGGCGGTGAGGCCCACGAGGAAGGCGTCGAAGTAGTCGAGCACCTGTCTCCAGAGGTTGTAGATGCTGCGGTGGCACTCGTCGATGACGATAAAATCGAAAAACTCGGGCGGCGCCTTTTCGTTGTAGCCCACGGGTACGGGTTCTTTGGGTTGCCAGCGCTCGTTGGGGTTTTCCTGTTCGGCGGCTTCGTCGAGTTCTTCGTCGCGCAGGATGGAGTACAGCCGCTGAATGGTGGAAATGCAGACGTGGCTGTCGGGCGAGATGTAGCGGGAGTTGAGCCGCTGGACGGTATAGAGTTCGGTGAATTTGCGCCGGTCGTCGGGGGGTTCGAAGGCCATGAATTCCTGCTCGGCCTGCTCGCCGAGGTTTTTGGTGTCGACGAGGAACAACACGCGTTTGGCGTCGGCGAATTTCAGCAGGCGGTAGATGGC
>JAKLJF010000994.1 GCA_023151335.1 Thermoanaerobaculia bacterium
ATGCGCTAAACGAACAATTGCCCGATCCGGAGCGCGACTGGATGGATTCCATACCTGAAATTTTTGGGGAAAAGTGGGAGAAGAAAGGTCAAAAAAGAGGTCGGGCAGAAACAACCCGTGCCTTCACCCTCAAAACCCTCCAAAAATTCCCCGACTGGAGCGACGCCGAGGTAGCCGAGTTCGTGGGCGTCACGGCGGAATACGTGCAGCAGATGCGGCGGGAATTGGCTAAAAAGTAACATCCCTCACTCCACCAGCACAAAGCCCGCCCACTTATACGGCTCATCCGGGTAACGCGCCCGCATCTCATCCTGCGCCGCCCGGAAGGCATCGGGAATACTGCTTTTCTGTTCCAGCCAGTTTTCATAAAACAGTGCCATCATTTCCTGTGTGGGCCGGTCGGGCACCTGCCACAGGCTCATGACCAGATACTTTGCCCCGGCGATTTTGAACGCCCGTTGCAGGCCGTACACCCCCTCGTTGCCTTGTATATCGCCCAGGCCAGTCTCGCAGGCGGAGAGTACCACTAATTCAGTATTGGAAAGGTTCATCTGGCTGATCTCGTAGGCGGTGAGAATGCCGTCTTCGGTGTTGGCAAGGGGTTTGCCGCCTTTCCACACCTGGTTGGCGCCGGCCAGGATGAGGCCGGAGCGGATCATGGGGTGCTCGCTGATCCGGAAAACGCCGCCTTCCCCCCATCCCCCTAAAGGGGGAGAGTCAACCCGCGCTCCCCCTTTAAGGGGTTGGGGGGCGGGATCCGGAAAGAAAAAACCATGCGTGGCCACATGCAGGATACGCGGTGAATAACCTGCCTGCCCGATTTGTTTGAACGATTCCTCCGTGGCTGCATACCCCGTGCGTACAAGCGCTTCAGACTGGCCATTCGTCTTCAGAGTTTTTTCCACACTTTTTACTTCCACTTCTGTCCAGGGTAAATACGCCCAACTGCTGCCCCGGTTGGCGGTATCGGCATAAGCAAAACTCAGGCCACGGGAGTCGGAAATATTCCGGGCAGCCAGGTCGGTGTTAGCCCGTCGCAGGGCCGTGCTGTCCATTTCGTAGCGGATGCCGCCGTAGAGGATTGCGGTCCCGAGGCCTCGGGACCGTAATCCGCAATGGTCCGGGTGCTGCCGAGTTGTACCAGCCGGTAGCGGTCGGCCAGGGTTGGGCGTTCCAGGCTTTCGTCGCCGACGGGGATGGGGATGGCGCCCAGGTTGAGGCGATGGAGCAGGCCGGAGGGGGAGAAGTAGATGGTTTTCACGTCTTCCATTTCTTTTTCCAGGGGCTGCCAGATAAGTTCATACAGCGTTTTTTGCGGTTTGCCCACGGGCCTTGCCCCCCGTTCGGCTACCGCGTAGAGATTGTTGACATAATCATTTTTGCGGACGCTGGTCTGGTCGAACAGCGAATCGAGTTGTTTTTCCTCGAACAGGGGGATAAATTCGGGTTGTTTTGCTCCCGGTTTTAGCAGCAGGGCGGCGTATCCCGAGGTCTCGGGATCGGTGGCTTGGGGGAATAACTGCTGGAAATGCACGAATTCGAGGGCGACTTCGCCGGGCCGGAGTTGTGCCTGCACTTCCGGCCACTTCGGCTGCCGTTGCGCCTGACCTAGCGCGGCCGCTTTGCGCGTCAGTTCTTTTTCCAGTTGGCCGGCCTGCGTTTCCAATCCGGCGATGTAGGCACTGTCGTGCAGCGGGGAGGTGTATTGTACCGCAAGATGCCGCTGCAAATCTTTCCAGCGGGCGAACAGCGCCTGCGTGCCGGAGTCCGCCTGGGCGACCGCCTGATCTACAGCCAGGCGCGCCTGCAGCAGGAAACCCTTGTCAAACAATGCGTTGTCGTAGGAAAGGGCAGCTAGGGCGGTACTATTTGAACCCGTTTGTTTTGCCAGCCAGGAATTCATAAACGCGGCGCTGCGGCGGGTTTTATCGGCCAGCAGTTGCAGTTCGCGTTCGGGCAGGTAGGTACAGCCGTCCTTGACCAACTTTTGTTCGATACTGTTGACCTCGGAAAGCGCGGCTATAGCCTGTTCCGTTTTACCTTGGCGGGCGTAGTAGCAGCCCTGGGAAAAGAGGCAGGCGGCGTATTCGGGGTGGTTTTTGCCGCGACCGGCGGAGAGGGCGGTTTTGGCCGATTCGAACAGCGGCCCGGCCTGGGC
>JAKLJF010000995.1 GCA_023151335.1 Thermoanaerobaculia bacterium
AGCCGGTACGAAGAAAATGGCAGAAGGCGTCCCAGGTATTTTGGGCGGCAGTTTTTATCTGGCTGCCGGGCTTTTCAGATTGCGGGAATTGATTTTTTCCGATTGCTGCTGAATTGCCTGGCGCCTGATGCGGTGGCCGGGCCTCCTTAAGCGCGGCATACAGGGCAGCCTGCAGTAATCCGGGCAGTATTTCTTCCAACTGATCCGGTGCAATGCCGTCATCTAATTGCAAATCCAGGCGGTCGAGTATCCAGTGGAGTTCTTCGCCGGTTGCAAAGTCTTTTGACACCTGCTCCAACACGCCGGGCAGCCAGGACGAACACCATTCGGACAGCCTGGCCTGGAAAGCCAGACCCCCAGCCTCGGGGCCGTTGAACTCTACGTCGAGGTGCAGACGTTGTACCCGGAATGTGGTGGCGGCGTTCATTTAATTGGCGGTAGAATGATGGTATCTGTGGTCATCACGCTGGCGCCGGATTGATGAATGGCGATCAGCGTGGCCTTTTTTTCAGGAGGGGTGGAATTGAGGAATTTAAAACGGACTTTTTCGCCCATGGCCAGCAGGGGCGCCGCGTCGGACACTTCCCAGAGGTAGCTGACCGAGCCATCGAGGAGCGCTTTGGCCAGTTCGGACGCCTGCGCTTGGAGGATCACTTCATTGCCCTGAACCGTTTTCAATATCCGAATGGGAAGATTGAAGTTTTTAGCAATGGGTTTCCACTCCAGTGTCGTGCCGCCGGTCAGTTCGAGGCATTTGTTTTTTTCCATACGATGGAAGGGCGGGATGTTAAAGGGGGCCTGCAGTTCGGTCATAGGCGCCGAGATGGGGGTGACTTCCGTTCCCTTTGTCGTGTATTCGAACAAATACTTTTCTTTACCCTCCAGACGCGCGGTGGAAACATTTACCTGGATTTCGAAGGTCAGGCATTGGAAATGTTCTATCCAAAGTGTGGTAAAACGGACATTCGAGGCCGTCGTAAATTCGAGCCGAAGCCAGTTTTTCATACCCACGGCCCGCGCTATTTCTGCATTCAGCTTATCCGTCCATCCCCTGACCGTTGCGGCGAAATCGGCGTTCAGTTGCTCCGGCGTAGCTTGTATCAGCAGGCCGAAGTGCCGGCTGAGGTCGATTTTGCGTCCGTCGGGGCCATCGAAGACAAACTTCGCCGAGTTGATCTCATAGCGGGTATAAGGCATATTTTTCGACGATTCGGCCAACCACAACCGGTAGCCGCCGCGCAACACCTGGCCATCGCAGGGAAGGGTACAGGGTAGAATAGCGGGGCACTCGTGTTTGAATGTCCGTTCGATACGGGTACCGCGCGCGTCGTTGATTTCCACGGCCAATGCAGTGCCGCTTTCCGTCTGAACGCTCTCGTAGCTGGATCCGCGCGTTGTTCCGCTGGTCGCCTGATATGGCGGCACGCCCCCGGTAATTTCAAATTTTACGGTATACACCTGCCGGCCTTCGGCGAGCGTGGCGCACTGGTAGGCTTCTTTACTTACCGACAATGCCGCCGGCACTTCGACGGCCAATGGGAGCGATTCCACGCCAAGGGCATCGCGTATGACAAGGGTATGGACGCCAGCGGCGAGGGTGATGACGTCCGGAAGCGGCTGAAATTCCTGGTGGTCCAGTTTGTAAGTGAACGGCGCCTGGCCCGATTCAATTTTCAGCGTGAGTTTTGCAAAGTTCGCCGCGTTGGTAGGGCCAAGATTCGGATGGACAATCAGTTCTGTCGCGGGACATTCATGCCGGAAAGATTTTACCAAGCGGCAGCCGGCATGGTCGCTGATGGTCAGATCAAGTGCCTGGCCGCTGATTACCTGGCTGCTGGTGAACCTGTTTTCTTTTATACTACCGGCGCTCACGGCGTATGGGGGCGTCCCGCCCTGAACATCGAAACTGATTAGATAAACTAACTGGCCCTTTTCATTTTTACCACATTCGTACTTTTCGCGGGCGACGGTTAGCGGTTCCGGCACGTTTACCTCTTGCGAAGCGGAATCCGTCCCATTGGCATCGCGCAGCACAATGGTATGTTTTCCTGCCGGCAACAGTACCGGATCGATAAGCGGTTTAAATTCCTGTTCGTCCACTTTCATCTGAAAAGGCCGGACGCCCGCCTGTATGTCTATTTTTACCTG
>JAKLJF010000996.1:0-778 GCA_023151335.1 Thermoanaerobaculia bacterium
GCGGCGAACAAAAAACCCTGGAACGGGTTCAGTATATGTTGGAAAACGGAAAGCCGCTGAGAAACTAACCCACCAACAATTTATTTACAAATTTATCAACAACCGCTATTGATCTCATTGACCACATTCCATCACATTGACCACATTTCAGATTATGGAAGCATATATTATTTCCGGGTATCGTACAGCCGTTGGAAAAGCCGGAAAAGGCGGTTTTAAAAGTACCCGCCCCGACGATCTGGCCATCGAAGTGATTCAGCATTTGATCAAAAATACGCCCGGAATGGAGCCGGGAATGGTCGACGACGTCATAGTCGGCTGCGCCAATCCGGAAGGAGAACAGGGCTTGCAGATCGGGCGTCTGATCGCGGTGCGCGCCCTGGGCAGAGAAGTGCCGGGCATGACGGTAAACCGTTATTGCGCTTCGGGCCTGGAAACCATCAGTATTGCCGTGGCCAAGATCCGGGCCGGTATGGGACACTGCTATGTGGCCGGTGGCGCCGAAAGTATGAGTCTGATCCCCATGACCGGTTACAAACTGGCGCCGAATTACAACATCGCTTCGAAAACGCCCGATTATCTCGTGGGCATGGGCCTGACTGCCGAAGCCGTCTCGAAGAAATACAACATCAGCCGGGAAGCAGCCGATATATTCTCTTTGGGTTCGCATACCAAAGCGGCAGCAGCGATTGACGCAGGTAAATTCAGTGGTGAAATTGTACCTGTATCGGTAAAGGAAGTGTGGGTGGAAAACGACAAGCGCAAGGAACGCGACTTC
>JAKLJF010000996.1:785-2147 GCA_023151335.1 Thermoanaerobaculia bacterium
GTAAATTCAGTGGTGAAATTGTACCTGTATCGGTAAAGGAAGTGTGGGTGGAAAACGACAAGCGCAAGGAACGCGACTTCGTGGTGGATACCGATGAAGGCGTGCGCCGCGACACCACATTGGATGGGCTGTCGAAACTCAAACCGGCCTTCGCCAATGGCGGCGTGGTTACCGCGGGTAATGCATCGCAAACGTCCGACGGTGCGGCTTTTGTGCTGGTGATGTCGGAAGAACTGATGAAAAACCTGGGCTTGCAACCGGTAGCGCGTTTGGCGGCATGTGCCGTGGCCGGTGTGGATCCGCTTTACATGGGTATCGGGCCGGTACAGGCTATTCCAAAAGCCCTGAAACAAGCAGGTTTGTCACTGAACCAAATCGAGCAAATTGAGCTGAATGAAGCCTTTGCCGCCCAGGCATTGGCAGTTATCCAGGAGGCAGGATTGAATCCGGAAATTGTAAATGTAAACGGCGGCGCCGTGGCCCTTGGCCATCCCCTGGGCTGTACGGGCGCTAAACTCTCTGTACAACTGCTCAATGAAATGCGCCGGCGCAACCAAAGATATGGTATCGTTACGGCTTGTGTCGGTGGCGGCCAAGGGATTGCCGGCATCTATGAACGGTTGAACTAAATTCATAACCGCGGTATATCAGATAAAACGGGCTGCTTTCGTTTACAGACGGAAGCGGCCTTTTTTATGATAAGGCTGCCGCATGTGATACCTTTTACGAATATGCCCTTTGCCTTTTGACATACCTTTGACCCACCAATCCATCGACCCATGAATAAGTTATTTTTAGTCCTTTTTCTGCTTTCATTTTTACCGTTACTCCATGCCCAGGACGATTTATTTAAAATTGAAAAACTACCGGAATTTATCAATTCGGCCTACGACGAAATAACCCCCGTGCCCAGCCGTGACGGTAATACGCTGTATTTTACCCGGGTAGCATATCCGGAATTCAACCGGTACCTTTTTCTGGATAGCGTCGATCTGTATAAAAAATATCCCGCGGAAAAGTATGAGCGGCTTTTGCGCAATATCTATTCCGATTTGAGTGGAAAACCGGTACGCGACCCTGCTGCTTCTCCCTTCAACCAGGATGTCTGGATCGCCGAAGGGGATTCCGCCGAATTCTGGCTGCTCAGACATCCCCTCGAACCATTGAACAATGCCTTGCCCAACAGCATCGTCACGATCACGCCGGATCCGAATACCTTTTATTGTCTGAATCAATTCTCCCCCAAAGGTGATATGACCAAAGGATTTTCCCTGATCCGGCGGGTAGATAGCCTGTGGACCTTTCCTGTTCCGATAGAGATAAAAGAGTATTATACCATCACTTCCGATGTAAATCTTACCA
>JAKLJF010000997.1 GCA_023151335.1 Thermoanaerobaculia bacterium
CCGTCGAGTCCCAACCGCCAGGCAAAACAATGGTGCCGGGCCTTGAAATGCTCCTTGCGCAGGGCTTCTACAAGGCCCATAGCCTCTTCTTCCGTGGTCGCCGGGTAGGCATAAGCCAGGAACTTGCTGCCCCGGTCTTTGAATTCCCCGGTGGACGGCCCGGCAAGCGTACGGAAAGAATCACGTAAGGCGGACATAAGAGACAAAGGTAAGCGGGTTAGCGGGTTTTTAGCGTAAAGAAGTCTGGCCTGGGTTTCAGCAAATTCCCGTTCGGCAGGCGCTGTCATCGCAACGCGGGAGCAATGACATCTCCAACGGACTATGGAACTACTACGAGTTATCACCAGCCGCACACTTCGGCAGCTCTTCGCTACAGCGCCTCGGTAGGTTCCATGACATGTTTTTTCAACACAAATAACTCATTTTCAACACACTGTCATCAATTTAAATTTCAATAAATGTATTGCCCGGCGATTCATTATCCGGACTTATTCCCGAACTTCAAACTTTAAACTTCAAACTCCCTATGCGCGAAGACTTCCTCCATTTCCTCTGGCGCTGGCGCCGCTTCGATGCCCGCAACCTGGCAACTTCCGACGGGCAGGCGCTCGAGATCCTGCATCCCGGTGAACCCAACCCGCATGCCGGTCCCGATTTTTTCAATGCCCGTATCCGGCTGGACGGTACTCTTTGGGCCGGCAATGTAGAAATACATCTGAATGCTTCCGACTGGCTGGCGCACCGGCACGACGCCGACCCGGCCTACGACAACGTGGTGCTGCATGTGGTGCTCGACGAAGACCAGCGTCTGCGCCGGCCCGGCGGCGAACTGCTGCCCTGCCTCACCCTGCGCGAGCGCATTCCGCCGCAATTGCTGGAAAAATATTTCCGCCTGGAACACGAACGAGCCTGGGTTCCCTGCGAAAAAACCTTCGGTACGGTGCCGGAAATCGTGCGGCTCAACTGGCTCGACCGACTGCTGGTGGAACGCCTGGAACAAAAAACCGAATCCGTGGCCAAGGTGGTGGAAGCGACCGGCCACAATTGGGAAGAGGCCTTTTACCGGGTGCTGGCGCGCAACTTTGGCCTCAAAGTGAACATGGAACCCTTCGAAGCCCTGGCCCGCTCTCTTCCGCTGCGCCTGCTGGCCAAACACAAGGATCAGTTGTTTCAGTTGGAAGCCCTGCTGTTCGGGCAGGCGGGTTTGCTGGCCGACAAGTTTGAAGACGAATACCCGCGCGCCCTGGCCAAAGAATACGGATTTTTACAACATAAATACGGCCTTCAGCCGCTTTCCGCCGGCCAATGGAAATTTTTTCGCCTGCGCCCCGCCGGTTTCCCCACTCTGCGGCTGGCGCAGTTTGCCGCCGTGGTGTACCGCTCGGCGCATTTGTTCAGTCAGGTTCTGGAAACCGGCAGTACCTCGGAAACGGAGCAACTTTTCAGCGCCGGGATCAGCGAATACTGGCGCACACATTTTCGTTTCGACAAAACTGCCGTGCGCCAACCTAAACCACCGGGCCGCGAATTCGTACATTTGCTGCTCATCAATACCGTGGCGCCGTTCCTGTTCCACTACGGCCGCGCGAAAGGGCAACCCGAACTGCAGGATCGCGCCCTGCGTCTGCTGGAATCCCTGCCCCCGGAAGCAAATACCGTGGTGGACGGTTGGGCAAAACGCGGCCAGCGTGCCGCGAACGCCAGCCAGACGCAGGCACTGCTGCATTTGAAAACGCATTATTGCGACGAAAAACGCTGCCTGGAATGCGCCATCGGTAATGCCATTTTACGCTGAACCATGTCTCGTCCGTTCGCTCATTTTTTCTCCACCCTCGGGCACCCCTTGCTGGTGCCGACGTATGCCTTGTTGCTTTTGTTGTTAATTAATCCCTTTGCGTTCGGCGTCAGCAGTCCCGGCGATGCCAAGGCCGTGCTGCTGCTGGTATACGTATTCACCACCTCGGCCCTTATACCAGGCATCGGTATCGCCGTGATGAAACCGCTGGGTTTTGTGAAAAGCCTGGAGTCGCCAGACCGGCAGGACCGCACCGGGCCCTATATCGTGACCGGTGTTTTTTACCTGTGGCTGTATAAAAACATTTCCTCGGGCGGGCAGGCGCCACCCCTGTATTCCGTGTGCGTGCT
>JAKLJF010000998.1 GCA_023151335.1 Thermoanaerobaculia bacterium
GCATTGATTCGACCCAACTGGTGCTGAAAAAAGAACAGTTGCAGGCTGCTATACAGGCTATCGCAGCCAAAAGTCCGGCCATCGGCGCCCAACTGGCCGTGTACGAGAAACAACTCGACGCCAACCGCCAGCAACTCGCCGCCCTGCAACGCGAAAAACAACGCGTGGAAAAACTGCTCGGCAGCGACGCCGCCACGCCCAAACAACTCGACGAACTGAACGACCAGATTGTGTTGGTGCAACGGCAGATGGACGTCGTACTCCAGCAACGCAGCGCCACCGATGCCTCGCTCAGCACCCAAAAAGGCGGCCTCCTGGCCGAGATATTGCCCCTGCAGAAACAAATCGCCCAGTTGGACGACCAAATCGACAAATGCCGGGTAGTGAACCCCGCCGCCGGCACGGTGCTCACCCGCTACGCCGAAAACGGCGAGCTGGCTACTTTCGGAAAACCGCTGTATAAGATAGCCGACCTGAGCACCCTTGTTTTACGCGCCTATGTGGCCGGCGACCAACTCGGCAATATCCGGCTCGGACAGCAGGTAAAAGTGGCTATCGACGCGCCCGACGGCGGCATGCGGGAGTTCACAGGCAAGGTGACGTGGATTTCCTCCAGGGCGGAATTCACCCCCAAGATCATTCAGACCAAAGACGAACGGGTGAACCTGGTGTATGCGGTGAAAATAGAGGTGCAGAATGACGGGAGTTTGAAGATCGGGATGCCGGGGGAGGTGCGCATTTAGCGCTTCGCTTATTTTTCATCACGGAGGCACGGAGAAATAAACGCTTCGCTTATTTTTCACCACAGAGGCACGGAGAAAAAAAACGCGTCGATTATTTTTCACCACGGAGGCATGGAGAAAAGATTTTTCAACATATAGTACAGGAGTTATTCATCTGGCAAAATGGAATAGTATTCATTCACCATTGAGATCATTTGAGATTTGAGGTTGTCTGTATTGAAATTAAAGCCTAATCCCTTTGGTTTTCTAATGAGTTTCATATACGTCAGTAGTTGAGCTTTATGAATGGGAGCGATTGTGTCAATTGATTTGTTTTCTATAATAATTGTGTCATTTACTAACAAGTCGAAGCGTAGTTCAACTTCTAACTCAAGACCTTTATAGTTTACAGGAACTTTACCTTGTCGTTGAACTGAAAAACCGGCCATTATCAACTCGTGGAATAAACATGCCTCGTATACGGATTCAAGAAGCCCAGGCCCAAGTTGACGGTGTACTTCCATTGCACATCCGATAATTTTGTAAGACCATTCTTTAATTATAGCTTTTGTCATGTTGTATAATTTTTATTGTGAAAATTTGTATTTGTAGTAAAAACCAACCAAGCATTTTATTCTCTGTACCTCGTGGTAAAAAAACAAGCGAAGCGTTTATTTCTCCGTGCCTCCGTGCCTCCGTGGTGAAAAATAATCGACGCACCTGCTCTCTGTATGTCTATGCTACATTGGCCGCAACGCAAAATTGCATCCCTCAACAGTTATTTTAATCATTTTTAAGCCTGGCCCAATACATTTACTGAAATTGAATATATCTTTTTTATTTTTATAATAATCTATAAGTCATGTTTTTAAACTCAATTTCAATAAAAAATATCTCTAAATCCTACGGGCTTAACAAAGCCGTAAACAACGTCTCCTTCGACGTGCAGGAGGGCGAGATATTCGGCCTCATCGGCCCCGACGGAGCAGGCAAAACCACCCTTTTCCGCATGCTCACCAGCCTGCTGCTGCCCGACAGCGGCCAGGCCACCGTAGACGGCCTCGACGTAGTGCGCGACTACAAAGCCCTGCGCCGGCGCATCGGCTACATGCCGGGGCGTTTTTCCTTATATCAGGACTTGTCGGTGGAAGAAAACCTCGGCTTTTTTGCCAACGTCTTCGGCGCCCACATCCGCGACAACTACGACCTCATCCGCGACATCTACGTGCAGCTCGAACCCTTCAAAGACCGCCGCGCCGGCGCACTGTCGGGCGGTATGAAGCAAAAACTGGCCCTCTGCTGCGCCCTCATCCACCGGCCCCGGGTGCTGTTCCTCGACGAACCCGGCACCGGCGTCGACCCCGTGTCGCGTAAGGAATTCTGGGATATGTTGCGCCGCCTGAAACAAGCCGGCATCACTAT
>JAKLJF010000999.1 GCA_023151335.1 Thermoanaerobaculia bacterium
CCGCGCTCGGCCCTGCCAGCAATGCAAACGGTACCTGGACCATCGGTATAGGCGACTGTGCCGGCGGCGACGTGGGCTCCTATAACAGCGTTACGGTGGAGATCACGGCTGCCGCTCCGCCGGAGCCCTGCGGCATTGTATGCCCAGGCAATTTAACGATAAACTTACCTCCGGGCGAGTGTGGGGCCTACGTCAATTACGACGTGCAGAGCACGGGGGTATGCGAAATAGTGAGCACCATCAATGGCTTTCAAGGGCCGTATGCGCCGGGCGCGATCAACTATTACCAGCACAACGCCGGTGCGTTCACTAATCCGCCCACACCGTTCTCCAACGCCCAGGCCGCGACTTTTAACAGTCCGGCAAATACCACCCTGACCCTGACTTCAACCGACGTAGGAACGGGATCGGGCGGGCCTTCGTTCTGGTTCTACAACGGGGTGGAATGGACGGTGAATGCCCCGACCACCATTTCTTTCAACTGGTCTTACACGACCAACGACGGTCCGTTTTTTGACCGTTTTGTGATGTTGATCGGCAATGCTACCAGCAATTTTGCCAATAACAACCTCAACACTCAGATTGGCAACTGGACTGCCATCACCAATACCGCGGGCGGCCTTAACCAAAGCGGCACCGTATCAATAACCCTCAATCCCGGACAGCGCCTCGCGCTTGCCGCTTTTACGACCGACGGCGCCTTTGGCCCCGGAATTGTTACGATCAGCAATTTTACGGCTGTTACGGTGGTGCCGGCTGAACCTACGCTGGTGCAAGGCCTGCCCAGCGGCGCGTTTTTCCCGATCGGCACCACCAAAAATGTGTGGACCGTCGATCTGGCCGGCAACAACGACCCGATGTGCATGTTCAGCGTGACAGTGCTGGAATACCCGAACCCAATTAGTTCGTTGATATGTAACGATCTGATTCAAATATCTTTGGATCAGAATTGTACGGCTATAATTAACGCCGACCAGATTCTGGAAGCGGCGCCTTTTGGCAATGGCCCCTGGGTGCCCGCGGTGCTCGGTCCTGCCGATGTGGGTAAGACCTACCAGATTCGTGTGACCGATCCGGAACACAACAACAATAAGTGCTGGGGCAATATCAAAGTGGAAGACAAATTGCCGCCAGTATTGGTATGCGGACCCAAAACGATCCCCTGCAACGCCAGCACCGACCCATCGGCGCCGCCCACCTCGGCTACGGTGTCAGGAGCAGCCAATTACGCGATTGCGGATGCTACTACCACCCTTGTTAATATCAATGTTCCTGTAGGCGCCACGATCAACGACGTGAATGTGGTGTTCCAGACCAATCATACCTGGGTGGGCGATATCGATGCCCGCCTGACTTCTCCTGCCGGTACGGAAGTTGTTCTGTTTGATCGGCCGGGTATTCCGGTACCGGGCGGTTTCGGTTGTGCAGGCGACGGACTCGACGTTGTATTCGACGACGAGGCCACGCTGACCGCCGCCCAGTTTGAAGCCACCTGCGGTAACAATCCGGCCATAGCCGGTACGTATCGACCGGTTAACCCGCTCTCGGCCTTCGACGGGCAAAATTCGGCGGGTACCTGGGTGCTCCGGGTGCAGGATTTTGTGGGCGGTGACGCCGGGCCGGTCAGTTTTGCACAGATCAACATCTCCGGCATTCTCGCAGGACCGGGATTTCCGAATAATCTGACTTACCAGGTTAACGTATTCCCGACAGGGACAGCGGGCACGTATGTCGTATCGCAGGGCGCCGGCACACCTGTCATGGAACCTTGTTCCGATGCTACGCTCAGTTACATCGATACAGAAGTTGCGCAGAATTGCGCTTCGGGGCTGACGAAAACGATCAGCCGTAAATGGACAGCCAGGGATGCCAGCGGCAATACCGCCACCTGTATCCAGGTAATCAACCTGCTGCGTCCTTCCCTGGCCGACTTGACGGTGCCGCCGAATTACGACGACCTTGAAGAGGATGCGCTGGAGTGCAACAGCGTATACCCGACCCCCGACTACCTGGAGAGCACTGGGCGACAAGGGTACCCGTACGTATTCGGCGAGCCCGACGGCTGCTCGATCAGCTGGACCTACGTGGATAACGTGGTAGACGTATGCGATGGCACCTACAAGATACTCCGCGAATGGAA
>JAKLJF010000099.1:0-9498 GCA_023151335.1 Thermoanaerobaculia bacterium
CACCTTGTATAATTTTGACCAAAGCGATTTCGGCTTGAATTTCCCGGTGGCAGTCGGTCTGAACTTCAAATTATTGGACAACTTATACGCCACGGTGCAATCCCAACACCGGTTTTCCACCAATGATCTCGACGCCTGGCATCACGGCGCCGGCATCCATTTGTTTTTTGGCGGCGAAGAACCCAAGGCGCCGCCTCCCGTGACCGACCGCGATGGCGACGGCCTGAATGATCCCGACGACCGCTGCCCCGACCAGGCCGGTCCAATGGCCACACAAGGTTGCCCCGACACTGACACCGACGGCATTGCCGACCGCGACGACGATTGCCCTAACGACCCCGGCCCGGCTCTGACCGGCGGCTGCCCCGACCGCGATAACGACGGCATTGCCGACAAATCAGACCGGTGCCCCGACCAGGCGGGCCCGGCAGCCACCCAAGGCTGCCCCGACCGCGACAATGACGGTATTACGGATAACGACGACAAATGTCCGGATGAGGCAGGTCCGGCAGTCACTCAGGGCTGCCCCGACCGCGACAACGATGGTATTGCTGACCGCGACGACCTCTGTCCCGATAAAAAAGGAACGCCTGCAGGCAAAGGTTGCCCCGACACCGACGGCGACGGTCTGTACGACTTTGAAGATCGTTGCGTGGATAAACCCGGGCCAATTTCCAACAAAGGATGCCCGGAAATCAAACCGGAAGACAAAGCCATACTGGCCGAAGTGGTTAAAAACGTCCAGTTCCGAACCGGCAGCGCCACCTTGCTGGCCAAATCGTATCCTGTATTGGATGAAGTTGCTGCCCTGATGGATAAATACCCGGAATATAACCTCAGTATCAGCGGACACACCGATAATGTCGGCGATGATAAATTCAATCTCAGTCTTTCTGAAAGACGGGCAAAAACCTGTTACGACTATCTGACGGGCAAAGGCGTACCCTCCAACCGGATGCGACATGCCGGTTTTGGCGAAACCCGGCCGGTAGCCAGCAACAATACATCCGCGGGGAGGGATAAAAACCGGCGCGTGGAATTTGAATTGAGTGTGGATTGAGGCAAAAAATGACGCCCAATCCTTCCGCATCAGCCTGGAAGGATTGGGCGTCAACCTTTAAGATATTCCGGTCTTATTAGTTCAGCACTTTCATCAACTCCTGTTCCAGGTTATTCCGCGGATTGATGGCGGCAATATTGCCGTTGCGGTCGATGAGAAAAGTGTGCGGAATCGAGCGAACGCCGTAAGTGGCAGCCGGGGCGCTGTTCCAGAACTGCAGGTCGCTGACGTGGTTATCCCACACCAGGCCATCCTGTTTGATCGCCGCTACCCAGGCGTCTTTTTGGCCCGGACGGTCGAGCGACACACTGAATACGTCAAAACCTTTTGATTTGTATTTGTTGTATACTTCCACCACGTGCGGATTGGCTATGCGGCAGGGGCGGCACCAGCTGGCCCAAAAATCGAGCAGCACCACCTTTCCTTTCAGGGAAGCCAGGGAACGGGTTTTGCCATCCGGGCCGGGCAGGCTGATGTCGGGCGCCGGTTGCCCAACCTGGATCGTTGCGCTGGCCTGTTGCTGCAGCATTTGTTTTTCGAGGCTGCTCACCATGTTGGTATATTCCGTGGCATATTTGGAGCCCGGCATGTCTGCGCTCAGTGCCTGGCCGGCGGATTTGAAGTCAGCCAGAAAATCACCTGCACTGCGGCCCAATAATTGCGTGGTAAAAAAAGCCCGCATGAGCGGATTGCAGCCTTTTTCAATATACGTTTTAGCCGTTTCCGGCGTAAGGTTGGTGGCATTGACCAACTCTTTCACCACATTAGCGTAACAGGTAAAGGTCTCCGAGCCCGACACTTCCACTTGCAGGCGGTCGATCGTTTCCAGATTGCCTTTAAACGCAATCGTTTTTTCATCGCCGCCCAGCATAAAGAACATGCGCTTGGCGCCAATGGTAAGGCGGTACAGCCCGGCCGGGAACGCTTCTTTCTGTTCAATGGTAAATTCGCCGGATGCGTCGGCGGTCACCCGGCCCATTGCTACCGGTGGGGAATTAGGGTCGAAAAATACCTGTTCCAGCAGTACCTGAAGGTTTGCCGCGTTGGCCACGGAACCTTTCAGCGCATGTCCGCCGCCGTCCTGACAAGCCGGCGCCACGGCCAGCAGGGGTAAAACAAATAATAAAAGCATTTTTATTTTTTTCATAACTTTTTGATTTTAAGCAAATTAAGCAGATATATTAAAAAACGCCTGATTATTTTATAATTCCATAGTTTGTTCCAAAACGGAATTATATGTTTTTTGCCAATCCGATACCGCACCCCAGTTTGCGTCGTCAACGATGACCGAGGCGCCATCCACTGTCCCTAAGTATTCGAAGGCCTGCTTTTCAGCCTCTAAAAAACGCTCCAGCGCCGCTGCTTGTTCAGTCCGCACCGTTACAATTATCCTGCTTTGCGCCTCGCCAAACAACCAGGCGTCTTTCCGGATGCTGGTCTTCCCGGATACGGAGAACCCAAGCCCACGGGGCATGGCGCTCTCCATCAGGGCTACGAACAATCCGCCGTCCGAAACATCATGCGCCGACTCCAGCAGTCCCCGGCGAATGGCTTTGGCCACCGTTTGCTGCAAATGCCATTCTTCTTCCAGGTCAAAATACGGGCAGGGGCTGTACTCTATTCCATGCACTTCCCTCAGATATTCGCTGCTGCCGAGGTCGGCCCGGCTTGTACCGATCAGGTAAATGCGGTCGCCGGAATTTTTAAAATCGAGCGTCATTACCTGTTCGTAATCGTCCAGAATACCCAGCATACCGATTGTTGGCGTGGGATACACCGGTATTACCTTCCCGTCTTGTGTGTATTGGTTGTAAAAACTGACGTTTCCTCCGGTAACAGGCGTTTCGAGTTTCCGGCAGGCATCGCCCATGCCGCGGATAGCCTGGGCAAACTGGTAATACACTTCCGGGTTGTATGGATTTCCGAAATTAAGGCAGTTGGTTATAGCCACCGGTTCGCCGCCGGCGCATACGATATTGCGGGCTGCCTCGCACACAGCGATCATGCCGCCTTTGTACGGGTCGGCAAAAACATATGCCGAATTGCAATCCGTTGTCATGGCCAGCGCTTTGCGGGTGCCTTTGACGTATACGATGGCGGCATCGGAGGGCCGGTTGGTGGTCATAGTGCCCGTACGCACCATGGAGTCGTATTGCCGGGTGATCCAGTCTTTAGAGGCGATATTGGGGGAAGCCCAGACTTTTTGGGCTGCCTTTTTTAAATCGGCCGGTATTGCCACTTTAGCCGCATCAAATTTTTCAATCTCCTTCAAATACGCCGGCGTTTTCTGTTCCCGCACGTAAACTGGCGCTCCGCCACCTAAAACGAGGGGATCGGCCGGCACATCGGCTACTTTTTCGCCGTGCCAGTAGTATTCCAGCCGGCCACCCGCCGTGGTTTCGCCGATCAGTTCGCAGGGCAGGTCCCATTTTTCAAACACGGCCTTCAATTCTGCTTCACGCCCGGGTTTGCACACGATCAGCATACGTTCCTGACTTTCGGAAAGCAGTATTTCCCAGGCTTTCATATTGGTTTGCCGCTGCGGCACGCGGTCCAGGTCGATGCGCATACCCACGCCCGATTTGGCGCTCATTTCGGAGGTGGAACAGGTGATTCCGGCCGCACCCATGTCCTGCATACCCACGATGGCGCCGGTTTGAATGGCTTCCAGGGAAGCTTCCAGCAGGAGTTTTTCCTGAAACGGATCGCCCACCTGTACGGCGGGGAGGTCTTCATGACTGTCTTCACTGAGGTCGGCAGAAGCAAAAGTTGCGCCGTGGATACCGTCTTTGCCCGTAGCCGAGCCGACAATAAACACGGGGTTGCCCGGTTCGCCGGCCGTAGCGCTCACCGTCTCCCCTGCCTTTACAATACCCACCGACATGGCGTTCACCAGAATATCGTGGTGGTAACAATCGTAAAAATACACCTCGCCGCCCACTGTTGGCACGCCGAAACAATTGCCGTAGTCGCCGATACCTTTCACCACGCCGGCGATCAAACGTTTCATCCGCGGATTGTCGGGTTTGCCGAAACGAAGGGAATTAAGCGAAGCGATCGGGCGGGCGCCCATCGTGAAAATATCGCGGTGAATGCCGCCAACGCCCGTGGCTGCGCCCTGGTAAGGTTCGATGGCAGAAGGATGGTTGTGGCTTTCAATTTTAAAAGCACAGCCCAGGCCGTCGCCAATATCCACCAATCCGGCATTTTCTTCGCCGGCCCCTACCAGCAGACGTTTGCCGGAGCGCGGAAGGGTTTTGAGTTGCAGGATGGAGTTTTTGTAAGAACAGTGTTCGCTCCACATCACCGAAAACACCGAGAGTTCGGTAAAATTGGGCGTGCGACCGAGAATGTCTTTAATTCTTTCAAATTCGTCGGGGGTAAGGCCAAGACTCTGGGCTGTTTCGAGTGTGGGCAGCGGTTCCGCTGTAACCATGAAGTTGAACGAGTTAGTGAGGGCGCAAAGGTACGGAGCCCGGAATTCATTACTGGCCCCGTACCGCGGAATTTATTCCGTGCTCCAACACTTTTTTTTCCGCGGAATAAATTCCGCAAATTTGCCCCCAAACTCCCGCCATGCGCGAAGACACGCCTGCTATCTACATTTCCCGCGACGAATCCGATGCATCCACTGCCGGGGATGTACAGCGTTATCTTCAACAAACATTTGGGGGTCAAAAAATCCTTTTTTGGGACGGCGGATCGGTAGCGGAGGAGCAATACCGTACAACAGCCACCCTTTTTTTGGAAAACTGCCACCTGTTTATTGCCTGTTTATCCATAAATTATACTGATTCGCCGGATGTCCGCTGGGAACTGGAAAAAGCGTTGCAGGAGCAGAAACGGCGGCCCGGTTTCCAGATCGCCGTTTTGCTGGCGCGGGGAACGGCCATACCGGAAAATCTGTCGGGTTTCCCAATCGTACCCAGCCCCGGCCAGCCCGTGGAAGGTTTTTCGTTGAGCCGGGAAATTCAGTTGCAGCGCAGCGCACAGGGTATCCGGGATATTCTGTATCAGATTGACCGTTCGGGAACGCCCGCTCCGCCAACGGAGCCGGAATACCGGATCACCTTCGAAGATGTGCGGGAGCGTTTGCTTGTTGGGTCGGAACACTGCGATCTGATTCCCGTATTCAATTTTTTAAAACAACTCCTGCATCCCGAAAAAACGCCCGACGACGTTTTTCAACTCGAAGACGCTTTTGCCGAATGGCGGCAACAAACCCAGCGGAACAAACTCGGCTTCGACGTTTTTAGTCAAACCATCGCGGCTATACGGCTCGACCTGCAACACGATCAAACGGCCGGACTGTTTTTGCCCGCCGGCGAAATTCTGATCCCTGATTCACTGAACCTTGTCAATGTTACCCAAAGCGCCCCTGAGCAGCCGCATCCCGAACGGTTGACCCTCACCCAGCAGCAGGAATTTCGCCGGAAGCTCCTTTTGGCGCAGGACGATATCGGCATCGGCAATTTCAGCCGGGCGCATACCCACTGCGAACACGTACGCGGGCACATCGATCCGCAATCGGCCCAATTGTACGAGATGTTGCTGATCACCTACCTTAAAAAGGAAACGCCCGATCGTATCATACACGACGCGGTATATGGCAGCGGGTATAAACTCAACCACGTGATCGTGTTCGCGGGTCGCCTGGCCGACTATCAGCGCAACGGCAAATGTCCGGCAGAGGCTGGGTTTTACAACCTGCGCGCCGCCGCCCAGGCACTATCCGACGCGCTGCTGCGCCTCTACAGTCAATTTCAAAACGACTATATCCTGCACACCGGCCGCTACGGCAGGGAAGTGCCCGACAACCGGGCGGCCATTGCCCGTTGCATTCAGATCGCCATGGAGATATACCGCACGGTGCACCCCTATCGCGGATTTCTGGAACTGGTCGTCAATGAATTGTGCAACGGCGGCAAATACGATTATATCCGCCAGGTAGAGATCGCCAACGACGAGTTTCGTTTCGCATCGCACGTCGATTTCGGTCTCGAAAGCGAAATACGCGAGGTGGTAGGCATGATGGAGGCCGTATCACCCGATGATGACGACGCCCTGATGAACCGGCAGCTGCGGGAAAACCTTTTGTTCAACCTAAAGGCTAAAAGGGTAAGGCTGCAAGCACAGGTTGCCGAAGAGCGCCGGCGGTACCGCACCTTTACCGACGTACGCGACTCGGTCATCGAACTGGTGCAGGCCGCATTGCTGGGATACAAAATTTTTAGCGACCAGGGCTACCCCGACGAAGAATCCTTCCTGCGACTGGCAGTCGAGCAACTCTTGCCGGGACTGCTGCTGCCTACCGCTTCGGGCGCGCCGGCACAGGCCATTGCCGGTATGCGCTGGTTCGACCTGGATGCCAACGGCGCCGTGCGCGCCCACCCCGATTGCGCCCGCTACGAATTCGATGCCCTGGAAATCGTGGAAAAGATCGTGCGCGACCACGCCGGCAGCGCCGGATGGTTGCAGGTGCATCCCAATATTAAACAGGAGGTTTTCCTGCAATTTGTTGCCGACACCAATGCCGAATACCAGCGCATATACGAAAATCTGCAATGGACCGATATCCGGCGCATGCACGAAACCGAGGCCCGGCGGCGGATCATCCAATGCCTGCGCAACTGGAAAATCGCCTACCTCGCCTATCCGGATACCGGTACAGAGTACCTGCAACACATCCTGCAGGAACTGACCGGCAACCGGCTGTTGCTGTGGATGCGCTTCTCGCCACCGCACCTGACCACCCTGCCCGACAGCGCCGGACTGGGGTATAACGCCCTCGCGGAGTTCAAACAACTGCTGGAATTGCCCGGCGGAATACCCGAAGAGGATATTTATCGTCTGCTGGCATATAACCTGTTCCACCGCCATATCCGCCCATCCGCGGATACCATCCCTGCAGGCGATGAAAGCAAACGCCAGGAAATGATCTCCCTGCTTCTGCAGGCATTGCAAAACTACCGTGACTTGTATCCGGCGCCCGAGTACCTGGACTTCGTGTTCGACGAACTTACCCTGGAACACCGGTACCGCTGGGTGGATGTCATGGAAACCGGGGTCTGGCAAAGTTGGCCATTTGATAACAAACCCACCTTTTCGCCCACGGAAATCCTGGAACAACTGGCGCAAATATTGCCCGAACGCTACCATATGCTGGAGGCCCGCCAACGCATCGCCCAACGCCGTCATGCCGACCTGCAAAACCGTTACCTTCGGGAAATCAGCGAATATCCGCATGAAAACCGGCTCATCGAACGGGAGATCGCCATCGGCATTATGCGCAAATTGAAAGGTCTGTTCCTGTTCTATCCGGATGCTGCTTTTCTCACACTTCCCCTGCGCGAACTGGAAGGGTATGGCCGTATCAAATGGTACGAAGACCTGCTCGGCGTATTCCCTTCCCGGAAAAATCACTACGAAAACCAACTTTTCCGTTTCGATTACCGGCAGGAACTCTCCGAATTCCGGATGTATCGCGATACGGTTCCGCAGTGGATGGAGCATGTGAAACAGGGGCTCGGGACACAGGATTGATTTACTCCCGCTTCCGCCGCATCAACACATACCGCCCCTCTTCCACTGTCAGTACCGGCTCATAATTGTTTCGCAACGCTTCAATATCTTCCCGCGTGGCCGTATAGAAAAAATCGGTGTCGCCTTTCGGCGGCTGATCGCCGTGGTATTGCGGGGTAGTCACCCATTGCCGGTAGGGCGGGCGGGAAAATTCGTTGTGAAATTGCAGGGAATTGAGGAGCAGCCAGTTGGCATCGATGGTAAAAGGCGTGGTACGGCCTTCGGTTTCATACGCCTTTTTGATATAATCAAACACCGTGAAAGTCCCGCGGTCGTAGCTCCATTCGTAGGACTCGCGGATGTTGCGGTTATTATCGAAGTTGATCAGGGTGAATATGAGGAGCGGTACGGCAAAATACAGCGCTTTATAGCGCCACTGCCGCCACAATAATTCGCCCACCGCGATCAACTGCAGGGCAAACAGCGGGTATAAAAACACTGCCGTCCGGGGATTCAGAAACGGGACGTCCAGAAAAAAGTTCTGGAGCAGGTTAACCGTCACGGTGCCCGCCAGGAGAAATCCGGCAAACACCAGCGGGTCGGGCGGAGACATGCGCCATTGCCGGTTGCCCCAGCGCCACACGGCCACCGCCCAGGCGGTCAGACAAAATACCACGATGAGTTTGGCTAATACAGGTACCGTGGGTCCGTCGAGGTACGGGTGATCCATGATGGAACTGCGTACCAGCGGCGCCAGCGTTTCCCGAAAAAAACCGGCGCTGCCCCAATATTTCAGCTCGTCGCCGGCCTGCATACGGTAAACCGGTAAAGCGCATAGTATTAACAGGATCAATATCCCCGCGGCTAAAATCTTTGATGCCTTTCTCCGCTCCGCTGCCGCCACCAATTGCTGCCGGATATTCAATAACAAAAGCAGGATCAGCGGCAAATAAACATTCAGTATTGTAAAATTGGCCATGACAGACAACCCGGCAAATACCAGCGTCACTCCCAGGTATTTCGGCCGGGCATTTTCCAGGTATTTCCAGGCAAAATAAACAGCCACCGTCATCAATGCTATGGAAATGCCATAGCCGCGGGCCAGGGCAAAAAATTCGGCCATAAATGGATTGCCCAACAACAGCACAAACCAGAGCAAACGCAGCCAGCCGGTACTGCCCAGTAAACGCGCAAGCGCTCCGGCTCCAAAAAGATACAATAAGCCGCCGGCCAATGCGGGTATTCGCGCCACCATCTGCCCCATCCCGAATATCCCGGCCAGTAGTTTGATCGCCAGCGTATTCAGGATATGATTGTTCGGAACAGCCTCCCGCTGATACGTCATCAGGTCAAAAATGCCCCGGGTCACATGATTGTAGCAAGTGGCCACTTCATCCTGTGTCATCGGGATATACCATGCCCGAAGCAACAGGTACAGGAAGTACACTGCAGCAATCACGATCAGGAGGATTGTTTCAATTTTCCGGTTCATACGATATGAGGGGTTTATGAGGGGTTTATGAGGGTTTAGAGGGTTTAGAGGGTTTAGAGGGTTTAGAGGGTTTAGAGGGTTTAGAGGGTTTAGAAGGTTTAGAAGGTTTAGAAGGAGCAGTAAAGAAAGTGAATTAAAAGGCCCATTGAAGGCCGCCTTTCCACGCCCGGCCCGGCAAGGGTTGGTATTCCAGTACCTGATAAGCTTTATTCCAGCAATTTTCGAGGCGAAAATGCAATGCTATTTGTTGTTTAAAACATTTCACATCATATTTCAGCAAAAAATTTCCGGTGGCAAACCCGGATAGCGTCAGGGAATTGTCAGTGGTGCGGTAACGACGGCCGGTCCATTGGTGCAGGTAGGCAGCCGACCACTTGCCGTACACCCATTGCAGGGTTGCGTTGCCGCTGTGCAAGGGGGTATA
>JAKLJF010000099.1:9508-11519 GCA_023151335.1 Thermoanaerobaculia bacterium
TTCGTACCATAAACAGCCGTATTTATGGCCCGCACAAATTGATGTCGCGCACTGATTTTCCAACGGCTGCCCCAAGTCCTGATAACATAAGAGAGCGCCGTTTCTACCCCGCGGGATCGTACTTGCCGCAAATTACCGGGCCGAAACAGTCCGTCAGGACCAGGTTGCCAGAGTATCCAGTTGTCGAGCAATATATGAAATCCGGTTATTTCGGTTGAAAAGCCACCCTGTTGCCAGTGCAAACCGGCGTCGGCGCTATGGCCCCGCTCCGGTTTCAGATCGGGATTGCCCAGTCCACGCCAGAAACGATCGTTAAAAGTAGGCAGGTTAAAGTTGCGCGATACGTGCATACGTAACGTGCATTGTTTACTAAAAAACCATTGTCCGCCCATCGACCAGGTAAAAGGCGCGGCCTGGTTCTCGGCCCATTCCTGACGGAGAGTTGCTGTGAGTTGAAGGGTTTTGCCGCGATAAGCAGCCATTGCGGCGCCGGCCAGCCGGCGTTGCTGAAACCAGCTGCTGCTGTCGGAATAGCCGTCGGCCTTTGCCTGCTGCCACCAGGCATTGAAGACTGATTTTAGCGTCAGACGAGACCCGGCGGCAATAAATAATTCGGACGCAGCCATCGCCGTACGCGAGCGGCTGCGTTCAACGGCGCCAGACGATTGAAATTCAATCCGCTCATCGAACCAGGCCACACGGTTTTGCCAACTGTGCCGTTTGCCCGGCACATATTTCCAGGCAGCCACTGCCCGCAGGGACTGGTCGCGCTGCCAGGTATCGCTGCTGGCAGCAGTCATGGCCGGCGGTATTTCGCGGTATGCTTTTTGAAACCAGGTCGCGGTTTCCAGGCTATTTTTATCGCCGGCAACCAGCCGGTTAAACTGCTGAACATCCATTTTTTCTCCACGGCTATTCGTCTGCCGTACCGTGAGAGCGCCAACCTGTGCCGTATTGCGAAACGGAAAATCGTTATCGGCTTTTTGCCAGGCCGCCCGGATCGACGAAACGCCCTGCTGCCAGTTCAAGCCGGCGCTACCCTGCCCTTCCCAATGGCCAAAGCTGCCGCGCCCCGCGCCCATGCTACCCGACCAACCCGGTTTATCGCCCGGTTCGGCCATCTTAATATGTATGGCGCCGCCCATCGCGCCACTGCTTTGTAAAGCGCTTTGCCCGCCGTATTGTACTTCCAGCACATCGCCGGGCCATAAAGGAAGCAAGGCGACGTCCACCACCCCATGCATCGGATTTTGCAGGTTCAAACCCTGCCAGTATACCGGCGTATGGGCAGGACCCGCGCCGCGGGCCGACACCGTGGTCAGCGTTCCGGCTCCCGTGGCCCGAACGGACAAGGGATTTTCCCATAGCAATCGTTCGGCTACCGACAAGGGGCCATTAACAGGTATTGAATCGGTACGCCAGGAGGCAAAACCTGTTTTAGTAAAATAATTATCACGGATAGTGACCTCCTGCAATGACAATACAGTATCGGTTTGCGCCAATACAGGCAGGCAGTAAAAAGCCAATAACAGTTGGACGAACCGTTTTTTATTCGTCATCAGGTCATAAAGTCATGGCGCCATCAAGTCATTGCGGGAGGGAGGAATGGGATCAGAGTTCGCAGCAACTCACAATTTCCTCGTAATCAGGCCGGTCCCAGGCGTGTTGATGTATGAAAGAGTGTTTTATTTCGCCTTTATGCAACACGAATACTCCGGGCATTTGGAATCCGTCGCCAATATCTTCACCGTGGTAGGCAAAGCCGTGGCCCTCCAGTACGCCTGCCTGAAATCCCCGTATCCAGTTCATCAGGCCAAAAAGTTGTGCGGGGGCGCCCCTCCCCAATCCAAACGCCGCGTAAAACCGTTTTTCGGGATCGGAAATATGATCGATGGGATATAGACGGTACTTTTTAAAAAACTTTTCTGCCGTGGCTTTTTCAGGCGCCATGTGTACGAATACGATCCGCACACCGTAGGCTTCGAGTCGCTTTCGGCGGTTGGCAATATCG
>JAKLJF010000009.1 GCA_023151335.1 Thermoanaerobaculia bacterium
TGTTAAAAAACCGCAACTCCCTACCTTCGCCCCATGAATTTGGTGCAGTTGCAGCAATAAGGAAAGGGATAGGGGAAAAATAGATACAAGGCAAAAAACGCAAGGCGGCCTGACTACCCTTCCAGCAGTTGCTCCAACCGTACCTAGGCATCCACTAATTCCTGTGCATAGGTGTTTGGCGCAACGCCGTAGTTGGTGATGAAGGTTATAAAAACCTGTTTTCGGGTTCCGGTAAAATCTATGAAACGTTGCCGTTCTTGCCTATATTACCTGCATTTTGACGGATTCAGCTACAAGATTGACGGATTCGGCCCGTCGGGGTACTGCACTTTTGCACTGTCCGGTTCACGTTTTGACTTCTGTTTGCTGCCGCTGGTGGCGTCCCCGACAACAACAAGCGGAGCTACCGGATTTAATTCATATAATTTTGTCTGTTTACTTAACTCTTTTGAAAAAATGAATAAACTAAATCGTTTCCTAATACCGGCCGTCCTGCTGCTGGCTTCCTCCGTCGCGCACGCCCAACTCGAGTGGGCGACTTTCAGCGGACAACTTCCGGACAATGCCGTTGTCGGCGGCAGTGAAAATGGCACGAACCTGGTCGTTTGCCGGTGTGCGTTTAACAACGGCGTCCATCCGGGCAAAGTGGTAGGCGACAAATGCAACATCGGATGGGGCTCTGATGAACAGTCCATCGGCGCCTTCGAGGTGTTGGTCAATAAGGGAGGCGTTGCGCTGAATTGGGTGAAGTATAAGGGTTCCAACTGGCCGGCCGGCGCAGTGGAGGGTGGCGGCGAGTACGGTCAGCCCTTGTATGTCGGCAGGATGGATTACCAGGGAGGGACGCACCCGGGCAAAATTGTACCCGGCAGCAAGACCTGCTATATCGGCTATGGCGGGAAAGCGATTGGGCTGAACTCGAATTACGAAGTATTGGTCGCTACGGCCGCACAGCCGGAAGGGCATGGGGCGCCCGTACCCAATTTCGTCACAAACGGCACGTTCGACGGCAATCCTTCCTATACCGGTTGGACGATCGAGGTGGTGGAGGGGAGAGTCGCCAATCAGCAAACGGGCGGCCACCCCGGCGGTTATGCCTGGCTCAACCATAATGGCGGGCCTACCGATCCGGCCATCCGCCAGGAAATCAAAGGACTTTCGGTTGATTCCCTGTACGTGATCTCCGGCTTCTTCAAACCTGGCTCGCACGCCCAAATGCACCATGCCCTGCCCGGCACCCCCTGTCTTGCCGTGGACGTGGACGGCGTCGAGCAACGCGAATACATCGCACCGGCAGACGTCACCAACCCCGAACGCTGGGACAACAAGCGCTGGCGCTCGTTTGCCGTTCCCTTCAAGGCAACAAAAACCAGCCATACCATCCGGTTCAGGGCCGAAATAAATGGTTCCGATTGCGACGTGGCGCTGGATAATATCTCGGTGGAGCAATCGGTAAAGGCCCACTGGGAATATGGAGAACAGGAACACTGGGCCGATCTGTGCCATCCGTTTATGGAATGCGACGGCACCTCGCAGTCGCCGATCGACATTGCCGGATGGGTAGACGATGCTTCCCTGCAATGGCCGGAAGTGCAGTATGATCCAATCGAATCCACGCTCATCAACAACGGGCATACCCTCGAGTTTGAAATGCCGGAGGAATACGTCGAGCATACGCCCGGAAACCTGCATCTTGGCGACGATGAATACAAGCTGCTGCAATTCCACTTCCATTCCCATAGCGAGCACAACATCAACGGGAAATACTATCCCATGGAAGTGCACCTGGTACATAAAAACGAAAAAAACGGGGCGCTGGCGGTACTTGGCGTTTTGTTCCGGGCCGGGGCAGAAAATGAGGCGCTCGCCAAACTCATCGAAGCCGGGTTGCCGGAAAGCGCCGGCAAACACGGCGGAAAACTGGAACTCCATCCCGGCGAATTGTTGCCGACCGGTGGCGGCTATTACACCTACCACGGCTCGTTAACCACTCCGCCCTGCTCGGAAATCGTCACCTGGTTCGTCTTTGATACCCCGGTGGAAGCCTCACAGGAACAAATCAATCGCTTTGCACCCCTGCTGCACGACGACTACCGGCCGCTTAACGACCTCAATGGCAGGGTAATCAGACATTTTACAGGGGGGCGTTAAAGATGCCGCTCCAGCCGGTACACCGCCGTGTCATCCTCCCCGAACATCCGCCGTTCCACAAAACGAAAGCCCAGCCGCTCGTAGAAGCGCCGGGCTTTCGTGTTGGAAGCCAACGGGTCGATGAGCACGGCCGTCACCGCCGGGTCGGCGAAACAACGTTCGAGGGCCAGGCGCATCATTTCCGTGCCGTGGCCTTTGCCGGTGTCGGCCACGTCGCCGATCCAGATGTCGATGGCCCGCAGGTTGTCCTCCACGTCGCCCCAATAGTGGGTTTCTTCGCGGGCCGGGTCGATGATCTGCACGAAACCGATGGGGCGTCCGTCGAGTTCGGCGATAAGTTGTTCGCGCCAGTCGGGCTGGCGGAGCAGTTCGGTTTCCCATTCCCAGTCGTCGTTGGGATCGGATTCGAGCACGTGGGGCTGTTCGTCCCAGTGTTGCAGGAAGGGCAGGTCGGCGAGGGTGGCGGGGCGGAGGGTGATCATCAAACTTTAAAACCGGGATTTTTTGAAAAAATCACGTCCATCGGCACCCGTATGTTCAGATTCGGGTCGACGATTTCCTCGCCCAGGGAAAACACTTCGTGATCGAACGGCGCTTTATACACGTAAACGGATTGCAAGGCGGGAATGACGATCCAGCAGGAACGGACGCCAAAGGAGAAATAATCGTTCGTTTTGTCGATCAGGGTTTGCAGGTTTTGGGAGGGAGACAGAATTTCGATAGTAGCCAGGGGCGGGTCTTTGCGTATTATTTCATCACGGTTAAAATCCGCGGCCTCAGGTGAGCAAATGGAGATATCCGGTATGGATTTCTCACCGGGGGTATCGAGGGTGAGTTCCGTCAGCGCTTCGAACTCATCGGCGAAGTGAACACCGAAATATACCGCGATACGGGTTTGCAGGCGGGCGTGCTGCTGGCTGGGCATAGGTTTTCCACGTTCTATTTCGTATTCGGAAAGCGGCTCGCCGGGGAGGACGGGCTGTTGCTGATTAACTTCCAATTCTCCGTTCATCGCTCTATGAATTTATTTTCTGCACAAATTTAAAGTAAATTTCAGAAAACCGCCAATTTGCCGAAAGCCTGCCACGAATTATGTCTCGCGCGGCCAAGTTCACAGCAGCAGCATGCGTACGTTTACGAAACTTTTAAAGTTTCGTAAACGTAATTCCATCTCATATCAGGAAGGGAGCACGAATTAAAAAAAGCTTATATCCGGAAGTAAATCATGTCTGGTAACAGTATATTTGAGCGGATTTAGGCGTACTAAATCCCGCTCCGCATCATCCTCGTGCCTTCACCTTCTAACTGCCCTGTCTATGCAAATGTTTAAACTATTACCCGCCCTGTTATTCTGTTTTTCCCTTTCAACACTTTTTGCTCAAAAAACCGGACAGGCGGATTTGGAAATCTATTCCAGGTTGCGCATTTTTCTGGACCGTTCCAATACCCTGGAAGAACTGGCCAGTCTCGGCCTTCCTGTCGATCACGGTGAAAGAGAACACAACGCTTTCATCGGCGAATTCAGCCGTTCCGAAATAAAACGGATGGGTAAAAAATTCCGCTACGAAGTATTGGTGGAAGACCTGGAAACGTATTATGCCGAGCGGATAAAGGCGGATAAGGAATCCGGTGAGAGCAAGGCGCAAAGCAGCGCCTTCCCATGTGACTTCACTACGCCTGCCAATGTTAATACCGGCTCGATGGGCAGTTACCTGACGCTGGACGAAGTATATGCCGAACTGGACGAAATGCGCGCCCTGTATCCCAATCTGATTACCGCGAGACAATCGCTTGGCGGCGCCACCACGCAGGGCCGCCCGCTGTATTACGTGCGTATTTCCGATAACGCCGACACCGACGAAGCCGAGCCGGAGGCGCTGTACACGGGTTTGCACCACGCCCGCGAACCGATGTCGATCATGAACCTGATCTTCTTCATGCATTATATCCTGGAAAATTATGCTACCGATCCGGAGGTGCAGGAAATCGTGGATAACACGGAACTGTATTTCATCCCGGTGCTCAACCCCGACGGATATGAGTACAACCGCAGCAATAATCCGAACGGCGGCGGCATGTGGCGCAAAAACCGGCGCAACAACGGAAACGGCTCTTATGGAGTCGACCTGAACCGCAATTACGGCTACCAATGGGGATACAACAATTCGGGTTCTTCGCCCACCCCCTCTTCCGATACCTACCGCGGCCCCAGCGCGTTCTCCGAGCCGGAAACCCAGATGGTGCGGGACTTTTGTCTTTCCCACCAGTTTGTCACCGCGCTGAACGACCATGCGTACGGCAACTACCTGATCGTACCCTGGGGCTACATCAATGCCATTCCGGAATCGACGCTGTACAACGCTATCGGCGACGACCTGAACTCCTGCAACAACTACCTGGTCGGCAATTGTTATACCACCGTCGGATATTCGGTCAACGGTTCCAGCGACGACTGGATGTACGGCGAACAAACCCTGAAAGATAAAATTTACGCGATTACGCCGGAAATCGGCACCTCCACCGACGGGTTCTGGCCGCCGCCATCCAAAATTATTCCCTACTGCAATGCCATGATGTTCACCAACCTGCGCATGGCCTTTTACACCCGTTCGCTCAGTTGCGTTGCGGAAAACATCACGGTCACCCCGGCTTCCAACAGCGCCCTGGTGTCGTGGACGGCCGGAGCGGGATCGGTGTCCTATTCGGTTCGTTACCGGCCGGTCAATACCTCTTCCTGGACGACCGCTACCACTTCGAACCTTTCGATCACCCTTTCGGGGCTGAATCCCTGCCAGCAATACGAGGTACAGGTGCAAAGCATTTGTTCAGACGTTGACGGTCAGTATTCGGCCAGCGTCAACTTCAGCACTACCGGCGATCCGTTGCCGGGCACATATACCGGCGTCAACGTGGGCTCCACCGGGAATTTCGGCAGCGAATGTTACAACAGTTCGGGCGACATTTTTTCCGTGACGGGGGCCGGTTCATTGACCAGCACCAGCGTCGACGGTTGTCGTTTCATTTATGCCACCCTGAACGGAAACGGTTCCATAACGGCCAGGATCACTTCGCTGACGACGACCAACAACAACAAAGCGGGCGTAATGATCCGCGAATCGCTGGCCAGCAATGCCCGCTCGGCATCCAGCCTTATTGTGCGCGCGTCCGGCGCCTGGCGCTGCCAGTTCATCCGCCGTACCAGCACGGGCGGCAATGCCTCCATCACCCAACCGAACACGACCACCACGCCGCCGTATTGGGTGCGGCTGACGCGCAGCGGCAATACCTTCACCGCTCACCGTTCGAGCAACGGCTCCACCTGGACGCAGATCGGCAGCGCCACCATTTCCATGGCAACGACCACCTACATCGGCCTGGTAGTGGCATCCGGCAGCACCACTTCCAGCGCCACGGCCAGCATTACGAACATGTCTACCACCGGCTCGGTTTCGCTGACGGCAACCGACGACCGCGAAGCCAGTATTTCGGATATGCCGGCATCGATCGATGCGGGACAATCCCGCCTGGAAGTATACCCCAATCCGGGAACCGACCGCATCAATATAAAACTTCAACTGGAAAAACAGGCCCGGGTCGGCTTGCAGGTGATCGATATGCTCGGGCATACGACACTGGAACTGCCGGTAAGGGAAATGCCCGCGGGCGACTCCGTTCAAACACTGGATATTCCTGCCGCCTTGCAAAGCGGGATGTACCTCGTCAAATGCAACGTCGATGGCCAGCCTCCGGTGGTTGCGCGATGGGTAAAACATTGAAAAGTTGTTCAATATTTCGGAAGAAGATGCCGGTGATGGAAAATAAATTTTATCGCCGCACAAAGCCGTTTAATACTACATTTACCACGCAAAGTTGCTCATGGGGCCATGCGCGTATGGAAAGTAGTTTTGGCCGACGACCACCAGATCGTGCTGGATGGTTTGCAGGAAATCCTGGAAACGGTTCCGGAATTTCAGGTAAGCGGGCAGGCTAAAAACAGCCGCGCCCTGCTGACGCTGCTCGGAGAGCATCACCCGGACCTGGTACTGATGGACCTGAACATGCCGGGTAAGGACGGTCTGGAGGTATTGATCGACATCAAGGTCCGGTTTCCGGCGGTAAAAGTGCTGGTACTCACCATGTACAACAGTCCGGAAATCGTGCGCCGGGCATTGGCGCAGGGCGCCGCCGGTTATTTGCTCAAAGACCACGGCCGCGACGAGCTGTTGTTCGCCATGCGGGAGGTGCTGGCCGGGCGTGTATTTGTCAGCGAACAGGCAAAACGCCACGCCGACGAAACGCGGGCGCCTTTTCGCGATAATTTTCAATCTAAGATCGCCCTCACCGGAAGGGAACTGGAAATCCTGCGGCTGATTGCGCATTCCTATACCAACAGAGAGATCGGCGATAAACTGTTCATCAGCGAATTTACCGTGGCCACGCACCGCCGCAACCTGAAACGTAAACTGCATGCAGAAACGACCGCCGATCTGGTTCGTTTTGCATACGACCATGAATTGTTATAGCGATACTGCCGTTTTTTATAAAGAATCAATAAATTTCCTATGCGCCATCCTGCATTTTACGCCAGATTAATTGCCGCGGCACTATGCCTGCTATTCGTGTTTGCCGTGTCGGCGCAATCGCCCGAACGCCGGCAGGCGCTTACGCCGGAAGAGGTCCAAAAGTTAAAAACCCGCATCGCGGAAGAACTGAAAACCGCAAAACCGGACACGGCCAAAGTGCGCCTGCAGATGCAACTGGCCGGCCTCACGGCCCGTGATAATCTGAACGAGGCGATAAAACTGGGCCAGGAAGGCGTGGCGCTGGCCGAGAAAACTGCGCATGTGGAAACCATTGCCCGTGCCTGCCAGACAATGGGCAACATATTCCTCACGAACAACCGCTACGACAACGCCCTGGAATATTTTAACAAAGGCCTCCCCCTGGCGGAAAAAACCGGTATTGCCCAAATACAACAGTCGTATTACAACAACCTCGGCGTGATATACGACAGGAAAGGCGTGTACGAAAAAGCGCTCGACTATTATCGCAAGTCATACTCATTGATAGAGAAACTGCCGGTACCGCCGGGTCGCCGGGCAGTCGCGCTGATGCAGGTCGGGCAGGTACAAAGCCGCACCGGCAAATACCGCGAATCAAACGAATCGTACCAGAAAGCGCTCGGTTTTGCCGAACAGGCGCAGGACTGGGAAAAGGTGTCCGGTATCTGGTTCAACATTGGAAACAACTACAATGAACTGAGCGACACCCAACAGGCGGAAGCGGCCTTTGCCAAATCACAGGAATACCGCGACAAAAAAAAAGCCCCTTCCCCGGCAAACAGCAAATCCGCGAACAATTAGAGCGTCAGACACGCTCTGCCGATTCGGCCAGCGTAGCGGCAACGCTGGGGAGCCTGGCGCGCCTCGACATGGAAGAGGGCCGTTATCGGGAAGCGATATCCGGCCTCAGACAAGCCTTGGCCATAGCCCACCGGCACGATCTCAATCCGAAAATTCAATCGTTTTACCAGGCCCTGGCCGATTGTTACCGTTACACCGGTCTGGTACGGAAGGCACTGGAGTATCAGGAAAGAGCCTACCTGATAGAGCGGCATATCTTCAGCGAGGAGCGCCTGCACAGCATTGACGAATTGGAAATCCGTTACCAAACCGCCGAAACGGAAAAACAATTAGCGCTGGCCGAAAACGAAAACCTGCACAAGGCGCGCCAACTACTCCAACTCCGCTGGGCCATCACATTGCTGGCGGCCGGGTTGTTATTTGCCGTTTTGTTGCTCCTGCTGTTCCGGCAGCAAAAAAAAGTAGCCCGGCTCATGACTGCCCGCGAACGGACCGAACACGAACTGGCGCTAACAATACTTCAGGCTGAAAAGGAGTTTGCCGCCCTGCAAGCCTTGTTCGCCGGTCAGGAGCAGGAACGCCGGCGCATCGCCAACGACCTGCACGACAGTCTTGGCGGGCTGTTGTACGCCACCCGGCTGCAACTGTCGGGCGGGCACTCGGATAAGGCCCGCCTAACCCTCGAAACGGCAATGGCCGAGAACCGGCGCATCAGCCAGGACCTGCTGCCGCCGGCCCTGGCTCGCCTGGGCCTGTTCGCGGCCCTGCGCGAATGGCGCGGGCAATTCGAACAAACCTTCGGTCTGCCGGTGCGCCTCGAACTGCCGGAACAGGATATTGTCCTGCCTGATGAAACGACCACCGCGCTGTTCCGCATCGCCCAGGAGTTGATGAACAATGCCGCCAAACACGCCGGGGCGGATTGGGTGTCGGTGCGGATCGTCCCCAAAGCCGGCAGGCTTTACCTGCTGGTGGAAGACAACGGTGCTGGTTTTGACGCATCGACCCTGCCGGAAACGGCTTTCAAGACCGTGCGATCGCGGGTTCGGCTGCTGGGCGGGCAGTTGCGGGTGGAGAGTGTGATAGGGCGGGGGACGACGGTGGCGGTGGAGATACCCGTACGGTAAAGCCAAAAGGAAGATGGCGCCCGGGTCATGGAAATACTCGGAAGTGAGTATAGGCCTTGGAAACGCAGAAGGGCTACTTTTGATATTTATTTTGAGCATCTAAAGTATACCCAAAAGACAAACAGCGAATCGCTGAAAGACAAAACAATATACCATGAAAAAATTCCTTCCACTTGTCCTCACTTGCCTGGCCGTATTTGCCTGCCAGAAAGAAAACAACGATCCCCAGATTCCAGCAGATGGCAACGCCCATTATCTGGGCAAACAAACGCTGCACCCCCTCTCGATGTCCGCCATCGATTTAAGTACGATCCCGCAAGTGTCGGACCAGGACTTCCCGTTCGGGTTTATCGTAAAAAAAGAAACTTACGAAAAGGGTTTTTTAAGCGCCGATACCGTTCAAGTTACCGGCGAATTCGGTTCTTTATTTTTTTTAGTCCCGGAAAACACGTCGGGAGAATATGTGCTCCATATCCCTTCGGCGGTCAAGAAGGAATATCTCAAACTTGACCTTCTCATTCAACCGCTCCCACCGGTTTCGAATCCTGAAATATACCTGAAAGAAATCATGGATAATCTTTTTACCCCGGAGACGGAACTGCTGGAAATTGCCGATGCGGTCAAAGACATGCCTTTTCCGCGAAACGCCTGGAAAGATATTAATAAGTTAAAATATTACGCAAATCATGCGAGAAATCTGATAGATGTCTGTACGCCTCAGGAAAAAGCCATTGTTGCGAAATATGTCCAGGCCAACGAGCAGCTGTTTGCGCCGCTAATCAATCCCATTGAATTGATTGATTCGACGAATATCAGCAGAAGTACCAATCCATCATTTAACGATGGTGTTAAAGATTTTGTTGAATCATCAAATAGACTTGCATTAGCCTCCGCATTAGTTGGCACCATTCTTCTTTTTACTGTCCCGGGTCTTGCAATTAAGGCATTGGGCGCTGCTTTAGTAGTATTTGCCCTATATACTCATTGCGATATGGTAAGAGTGCTAATCGATAAAATTCTTTGTGCTATTGGAGTGTTTGTAGAACATATACTACCTGGGGTACATTCAGAACAGATACTACCCAGAAATGGATTAGAGTTTATAAGTGATAAAAACTTCGTACTTATTACATCTGCCGAGTGGAGAACAATATATAAAGGAGACCTCACTTCGAAAGAGCCGATTGTCGTCAGTTTTATACAAGCTTTAGATCTGAATCGATCAATCTGGAATTCATTACAATCCATATCGTCAAAGTTTTTCGAAGGAGAATTTCCCCATATTGATAAATTAGACGACTACAAGGTCAAAAACCTGGGCGAAGGCGCCACCCATCTTGATGTTGAATACAACGGAAACAATCCGCTCGTTACCCTGAAAAATACCAGCGTGGCGAACAATCGGCTGGTAGTTGCCTTTTCAACGGATGCGGCGACAACCCAGGATTTTACATTTGACCTGGTGTACGACGATGGCGAAACGCAACTGAAAAAAACCATCCAGGCCAAGGTCATACCGCCAGGTGTGCCAAAGGTGCAAACCATTCCGGCAAGCAACATCACGGCCTCCTCGGCCCAAATCGGCGGCAACGTAACCGACGACGGCGGCACGGCAGTTGCGGTCCGCGGAGTGTGCTGGAGCGCAAGTCCGGGCCCGACGATTACCAACAGCATATCCCAAAGTGGTAGCGGAACGGGTAGTTTTAGCAGCACCATTACAGGGTTGACGGATAATACAAAATATTATGTGCGTGCTTTTGGAACGAATGACAACGGTACTGGATATGGTGATGAGGTCACTTTTACTACCTTGACTGGTTGTGGAGAGCCACCTAAAATATTGAGCTTTACCTCAAGTTGTCAAAACAACCGAGTCACTACCGAAATAACTTTCATTGACTCCGACGGTCCGGGAATAGAAACTTATGCTCAGGTTACAGAATGGGTTATTCCGTATGGTCAATTTTATGATGGACAATGGCATGTAACAGGTAATTTTATTAATGCTAGTTTGAAAAGCGGCACCAAATCTGATGGTGTACTTGTTGTAACAGAGGTTTTTACTGTCAGTTGCGTCCAAACTTCACAAAATCCGGTTTATATTGAATATCCAACAAGGCTTGCACTTACCGATAAATGTGGAAATAAGACTGATTGGATATATTTCACTGCCTCGTACTGGTATCATTAATAAAAGTCGGGGTTAGCGGGCGGCGACTGGGTGTCGGTGCGGATCGTCCCCAAAGCCGGCAGGCTTTACCTGCTGGTGGAAGACAACGGTGCTGGTTTTGACGCATCGACCCTGCCGGAAACGGCTTTCAAAACCGTGCGCTCCCGCGTACGGCTGCTGGGCGGGCAGTTGCGGGTGGAGAGTGTGCCGGGCAAAGGAACCGGTGTACACGTCGAGGTACCCATTTAAGCAGTAAATTACTCAGATGTGAGTATCGGCAGAGTGCTCCCCGGGCCGATACTTTTGGCCCGGATATTCGCCGGTAAGCGTGCAGGCCTGGTCGCCGGGTTGTGTCAACTGCGTGTTGGCGCCTCAGGGGATATTTTAACCTTTTTAAACTTGCAAAATCCACTCGTAATCAGATTTTTAAATCGTCGTCTCATGAAAAAAACGTTACTATTTAGAACGGTGTTCCTAAGCTTGGGCGTGCTGCTTTCCCTCGACGCAGTGGCCCAAAATGTCGGCATCAACGATGACAACTCCGCGCCCGACCCCAACGCCATGCTCGATGTGAAATCTGCCAGTAAAGGCGTGTTGTTCCCCAGGCTCACCACGGCGCAGCGCAACACGCTCGGCGTCGCCAACCCCACGGAGGGTATGCTGGTGTTTGATACTGACGTGGAAGCCTTTTTTTATTTCACCAACAGCGCCTGGGTGCAGTTATCGACGGGGGCCGGCGGCGCCGTGCCGGTTGGTACCATCTTACCCTTTGCCGGCGCGGTGACCGACAATGGTATGGTGGTGGAACCCGTATCAGGTTACCTGCTTTGTAATGGCGCCGAGATCACCAGCCTGCAATACCCTGCCCTCAAAGGTGTTTTGCTGACGGCATGGGGCGACGGCGATGATACCGACCTGAATACCGTGAACCTGCCCGACCTGCGGGGTATGTTTCTGCGCGGGGTATCGGGACCGCGTGGCGACGGAAAAGAGGATCCGGATGATACCGGCAGAACGACTATGTTGCCGGGTGGCAATACGGGCGACAATGTGGGTTCTTATCAGGGGGATCAGTTCAGTTCGCACAATCACGGTGGGGGCGATCACCGGCACGGCCAGCCATTTAGCGGTTACTTTTATTACAGGCCGGGCGCCGGAGGCTGGGATGTAAGTAGCAATAACGGGGAAGTTCATGCATCCAGTTATACCAGTTATTCCGGCGAAATTATCAGCTACCAGGGTGGCGCCGAAACTCGTCCCCGCAACGCCAACGTCTACTACATCATCAAATACTGAGCATACCAAAACAACAGGCATCATGAGAAAAGTATACCTGCTCGTGACGCTCCTTGGGCTGCCGGTATGGGTCAGGCTGTCGGCGCAGGGAAGTTTCACCACCACCTCCGGCGCATCGGTCCGCGTGACCGGCGCCGCTCATATAAAACTCCACAACACCCATTGGAACAACGGCGGCGTTTTCGCGGCGGGCGGCAGTACGGTGGAAGTTTCGGGCAGCCAGGTAGCGGGCAGCCAGATCGCCGGCGCTGGAACGGATGTATTTAATCATCTGAAGATCAACCGCTCTGCCGGAAATGTCACCCTGCAAAAAGATATCGCGGTAAACCAGAGCCTCGTTTTTTCGGCAGGCTTGTTCGACCTCGGCGGCTATGATGTCACACTGAACCAACCCGGCGGCACGCTATCCGGCGAAAACGAAAACAGCCGGATTTTTTCCACTTCTACGGGCGAAGTAAAACTGACCCTCGGCCTCAACGCGCCCAACCAGCAAAACCCCGGCGCGCTCGGCGCGGTCATTACCTCGGCGGCCAACCTGGGCGCGACCACCATCCGGCGTGGCCACTTTTCCTATGCCGGGGCCTGCGACGGCAGTATCCGGCGTTATTTCATAATTGAACCGGCCAACAACACCGGCCTGAACGCCACGCTGCGTTTCTACTATTTCGACGCCGAGCTGAACGGGGTTCCTGAAAACGACCTTGCCCTCTACCGCAGCGACGACGGCGGCGCCAGCTGGACGCTCGTGGGATACGACACCCGGAACGCGACGGAGAATTGGGTGGAAAAAACAGGCATCAATTCCTGCTCTATGTGGACGCTGGCTTGCCACCGCGCATTCGGCGGAACCATACAATGGTCGGACGACCTGGCGACCCCGGTGCAACAGGCTGCCGTAAATATTACCGGCAGCGCCAACGGAAGCAGCCAGGTTGATGCCTACGGAAATTACACCCTGCTTTTGCCGGTATCGTCCGGCAATTTCACCATCAAACCCGTCAAAAACACCGACCGCCTCAACGGCGTGACGGTGGGCGACGCCCTGGCCATTCAGCAACACCTGACCAATATCAACCCGATCAGCGATACCTACAAAATGATCGCCGCCGACGTGAACCGGAGCAATACGCTCTCCACCCTCGACGCCCTGCTCCTCAAACAGTGTTTGTTGAGCAACCCGGCGGCCAACAACATCTTTAACGTGTTCTGGCGCTTTGTGCCGCAAAGCTGGACGCCTGTGCTGCCGCCCTGGGGCTTCCCCGAACAGATCGACCTGACGGGGGTGAGCAGCCATCAGAGCGGACTGGATTTTTACGGGGTGAAGATCGGCGACGTGGTGAACGGCGATGCAAACCCGGCGAATTTCGGAGCGGGTGATCCATTGGTTTTCCGGGTGCAGGATCGCGTGCCGCGGGCCGGCGAGACTGTGGAGGCTGAGTTCAGAGCCGATCAAATGGATGATGTGGCTGCCTTGCAGTTTGCCCTGCAATTTGATCCTGCCGCGCTGCAATTCGAGGGGGTGGATATGTTGGGTGGCTTGCCCGTTTCGTTGGATAATTTTGGTTTATTCAATATTTACGAAGGAGAGATCCGGGTAGTTTGGGGGCAGGAAAGAGGTGTGGCGCTGGCCGAAGCGGCCCCGGTATTCCGGCTGAAGTTTACAGTTTTGGAGAGCGGCCGGAAGTTGAGCGAGGTGATGAAGATGAACGAGGAGGCGTTGCCGGGACGAGTGTACAACAGCGTGTTGGCGGAGTCGGGGGTGGCGTTGCGGTTTGGAGCGGTGAGCGGTACGGATGTTTACGCCGGCTGGCAGCTGGCGTTACGCGCGCATCCCAACCCGTTCAGCGCGGCGACCACTATCGAATATTTCTTGCCGGGGCCCTGCGAAGCGCAGTTGCGCGTGTTCGACGCTTCGGGCCGGGAACTGTGGCGGACGAACAAATCCTGTCCCGCCGGCTGGAACGCCGAAACCGTCCGGCTGAACGGGCTGAGCGCACCGGGCGTTTTGTATTACGAACTGACGACGCCATTCGGCACGCGGACGGAACGGATGGCGCGGATGGGGAACTGATCGCGCCGTTCAATATTTGATCCTAATGTTAAATTCGACAAAACTGGCCTGTTTTTTGTACCTTTTATGGGGTAAGCAGGTGCAGGTTTTGAAATTAATGCCGTACATTTGACCTGAAAATTTTAGACGCAACCGCGTTACTTGTATTTAATCCGTTTAATCCTCGTCTACATCTCGTGAGAGTCGAACCGTGAGGCATCTGTTTTTCCTCTCTTCGCTCTCCTTAATAACAGACCCGGCAGCAGCCGGAATGTTTGTTTGATCCGGATAACATCCTGTTCCTGAATGCATAACTGCCTGCTAACGAGGCAGTTTTCAGATTCTTAGCTATGAATGACTGACGGCAGCCGCCGTTTTCATATTTCTTTTTTATTCCATTTTAATCCGTTTTCCATCCTGGAAATTCGATTACCGCGCATATTGCGCGGATCGACTCGAGTTAAAAGTTATAATCTTGTGATCAGTCTCATTGCCCGTTTTCGGGCGCGCCTCATCAGAAGGGAGGCGTTGGGTTCTTTTGCAGAACCGTTCCTCCCGTTATTACCTTTCGGCACCCGGCCGGGCGGTTTTTTCGTTTTTGAGACCGTTTTTGTACATTCCAACTTTTTTTCTGCAAATAAATACCGTACCGCCCGCGGCAACGCCGGGAGCGGGAGTTTCTTTTGGGCCGGAACGGCGCGTGGCGAGCGCGTTGTTCCGGCTTTTTCAATTTTGGTAAACCGCTTCATCCATAACCAAAAAAATGGTTGATTATGAGTATACGTGTACGTGCCAATGCTGTATTGCTTTCCTGCTCAGTCGCTATTTTCCTGGCGTTGAATCTGTGTGTTATCAACGGCGCTTTCGGCCAGATCACCCAGGTGACGGGTTCGCCGCAAACCGCGACGACGACCAGCACCACCCTGACCATTACCAAACCTTCGGGGTTGGCTGTGGGAGATTTGATGCTGGTAAACATCATGCAAAACGACAACGACAACAACGCCTTGTCCAACGCATCGTTGATGGGCTGGACGGTGATCGACGGCAGGTTGATCGGGGGAGGTGGCAACGACGACTGGTGGGGTACTTTGCTCTATAAAATAGCGGACGCATCTGACGTAGCCGCGGCAAATTTTACTTTTGCCCTGGATAGCGACGCCGACGACGGCGTCGGCGGGTTGGTCGCTTTTTCCGGTGTGGACAATACCATGCCTTTTGACGTGGCGACTGGCACGTATAACCTGACCAACAGCGACGATTTGAGCGCAACCTCAATCACAACGGCTACCGTAAATGCCGCCGTGATCATGTTTGGGGTGAATGCCGACGACGAAAATTATACCGCTTGGACCACCACTTCACCCGGAACGTTGACGGAATTATTTGACTTAGACTTCAACACGGATAACCTGGATATGTCGGTTGGCGCGGCCTGGGCCACAAAACTAATACCCGGCGCCACGGGCGCGGGCACAGCTGAAATATCCGATAGTGATAATAATTCCAATGGCGCTATCCTGATCGCTTTAAGGCCTGCCAATATCACCGCGGCAGTATTCAGTGCCGACGATGATTTCACCGTGCCGGCCGGCGTGAGCTGTGTCCGGGTGCAAGCCTGGGGCGGCGGCGGCGGCGGCGGGGTGAATGATGCTACCTCCGGAAATGGCGGTTCAGGTGCTGCCGGCGGCGGCGGCGGTGGTTATGGGGAAGGCGTACTAATCGTCTCCCCCGGCGATAATATCAACATCGTCGTAGGCGCCGGGGGGGCGGGCGCTCCAAATACCGCCGGTACTGCTGGTACCATCGGCGAAAATTCTGTTGTCACACATGCCAGCGGAACCATCACTGCAAACGGTGGCGGACCGGGATTAGGCACTACTACCGGCGAAGGCGCCGGTGGCACGGGCTCCTTTTCCGGCGCCGTGTACGCGCAGGTATCGAATGACGGCGGCGACGGCGGCTCCGGCAACGATAATGAAGGCGGCGGCGGCGGCGGCGGCGCTGGTTCTGCGGGCGATGGCAGTGATGGCGGAACACCGGCCGCCGGCTCAGGCGGCGCCGGCTCAGGCGGCGCGGGTGGCGCCGGTGGCGATGATGGCGCAGGCTCCGCGGGTTCGCCTTTTGGCGGCGGCGGTGGCGGCGCGGGAGCAAATGGGTACGTCATTCTTTCCTGGGGTTTTTCCACCAGCGCGCCCGGTACCATTACAGCCGGCTCTCCGGCTTCCGGCTGCGCATCGCCTTTCGACCCACCCAACATTTCGGGCGATAACCCCGCTGGCGGCGAAACCTGGTCCTGGGAATCCAGCACCAACGGCGGTACCACCTGGACTACCATTGGCGGCGCTACCGGCGCTTCCTACAATCCGGGCAATATAACCGTTACCACGCAATACCGCCGGATCAGATCGGTAACGGGCGAATGTCCTGGCTTTTCCAATGTGGTCACATATTCCGTCAATACGCCTCCCACGGTCGGCGGACCCACGTCGGCATCGGTATGTACCGGTTCATCGGTAAATATCGACGGGAATCCGATGGCGGGTTCCGGCACGATCACCACCCATGCCTGGACGATCACCAACGCTGGCGGCACGGGCGCTACCGACGGAACCAACCTGAGCAATGCCAACACGGCGACGGTCACTTTTAACACCACCGGTCTTACCGCCGGAACGGTAACCTTGCAATATACCGTCACAGACAATAACGGGTGCAACAGCTCCAAGTCGGTCGCTGTGACGGTTGGCGTGGCGCCCACCACTACCGGCGTTACCATTTGTCAGGGCGCGGCTGCACAAAATTTGACCATCACTTCCGCCTGTGCCAATATCGAACCGGAAGGGGCAAATTTTCCAGATAATGGCGCCAATGTGACAGGCATCGGATCCATTGCCTGGTCAAATCCGGGAAATATCATTTCTGACAATGGCAGCAATGCAAATGCGAGCGTATCCAGCGGATCAGGTACTACTGCAACCAACTATCTTCAGGGCACCGATTATGACTTTTCCATTCCTTCCGGATCAACTATTGTTGGAATAGAGGTTTCCATAAACCGCTCGGCTTCTACCAGTAATGCCTTTAATAATGTTCAGGATAACGCGGTCAGGTTGGTCAAGTCCGGATCGGTTACAGGCGACAATAAGGCCGCTTCCGGAAACTGGTCTACCGTGACCTCCACGGTTGTTACTTACGGGGGAGCCTCCGATTTGTGGGGTACTACCTGGACCCCGGCAGAGATCAATGCTGCGAATTTTGGCGCCGCGTTATCCGCAAACATATCCAGGTTTTCCGGTACGGTTACGGCCACGGTCGATTATATCAGCATTACCGTGTACTATACGGTCGATCAGGCTGTCAGCTGGTACACCCTTCCAACGGGCGGCACGCCGGTGCAGACCGAGACGGGTACTTTTACCTTTAATCCTGTCGGCGATTCGGAAGTACTTATGGCTATGCCTCCGTACAGCAGTTTGTCGAACACCAACACACCGGGTACTTATACCTTTTATGCCGAATGTTCGCTCTATCCCGGTTGTCGCACGGCTACCAATTTTGTGATCAATGCAGCCGCCACCGCCGACGCCGGCGGCCCCTACTCGGCTTGCGGCGCCACGGCGGTCAATATTTCGGCCACGACCAGCGGCAGCGGTTCCTGGAGCGGCGGTTTGGGCGCCTTTGGTTCGGCTACCAGCACAAACACTACTTACACGCCCCATGCATCTGAAGTAGGCGGTATGGTCGTGCTGACCTGGACGACCGACGACCCCGACGGCGCCGGCCCCTGCACTTCGGTCAGCGGCAATGCCACGCTGTCAGTGAACACCCCGGCTACCGCCGACGCGGGTGGCCCCTACGCCACCTGCGGCACCACCGATGTGGGTATCGAAGCCACCACCAATGGTACCGGTACCTGGAGCGGCGGTATGGGCAGTTTTGCGGATGCTTCCAATCCCAGTACCTCGTATCAACCGCACGCCTCGGAAATCGGTACAACCGTTATGCTGACCTGGACGACCGACGATCCGGATGGCGCCGGCCCCTGCACACCGGCCAACGATGTGGCCAGCCTGACGGTGGGCACACCGGCCAGCGCCGATGCCGGCGGCCCGTATTCCACCTGCGGTACCAATCCGGTGGCCATTTCGGCCACGGCCAGCGGGCCGGGAAGCTGGAGCGGCGGCGCGGGAACCTTTGCCAGCCCTGCCAGCGCCAGTACGACCTATACGCCCGCCATGTCGGAATTGGGCACTGCCGTTCAACTCACCTGGACGACCGACGACCCTGACGGCGCCGGCGCTTGCCAGGAAGTATCCGACGGGGCTACCCTGATGGTATACGGACAAGAAATAGTGGTGAAGGGCGGCAACGGTGTTGCCATTTCCAACGGCGACGTCACGCCGGTACCGGCTGACCAAACGGACTTTGGATGGACCACTGTGGCAGCCGGCACCATTACGCGAACCTTCATTATTGAAAATACGGGCTCTTCGCCCCTGACGTTAAGCGGCGGCACCCCTGTAACGCTGAGCGGCCCGCACGCCGGAGATTTTTCCGTGACGACACAACCCTCCTCCCCGGTAATTCCCCTGGGCAGCACGTCTTTTGAAATTGTTTTTGATCCCAGCGCCGCCGGTATGCGCAATGCCACGGTCAGTATCGCCAATAACGATTGCGACGAAGCGCCTTTTACCTTTGACATTACCGGGAAGGGTACGATACCGCAAGCGATTTCCGTGTTCGGAAACGGCAACCAGATAGCCAACCAGTCCTCGACGGCAAGTGTCACGGACGACACCGACTTCGGCAGCGTCAGCACCGGCGGCGGTATGGTAAGCCATACGTTCACTATCAATAACATAGTAAACGGTTCGCCTTTGTTACTCACCGGCGTTCCCAAAGTGACGATTGCCGACCGCGATGCGGCGGACTTTACGGTGACAACCCAACCGTCCTCACCCGTAGACGGTGGCGGCAGCACGACCTTTACGGTAAAGTTTCAACCCAGTGCCGCGGGTCTGCGGACAGCCATTGTGATCATCACCCACAATGACCTGCCGGAGAATCCCTTCGTATTTACCCTGAATGGCACAGGCCTTTAAAAATCAAAGAAATAAACTCATCTAAAAGATACTGAGATGGTTCAACGTTTACATTCCCTCGCTCAACAGACAAACCGGTTTTCGGTACGATTGCTGGCTTTATTTTGCGCCATGTTCTTCTTTGGTCAGGTACAGGGGAATAACCCTTGCTCGGCCACCGATCTGGGCGATATCGATAAATGCAACGGCTTCGATGTGTTCAGCAACCTGCCGCTCGACGGGGCGGGCGGCACCACCTTTCCCCTGATGGGCGCGCCCTGCCAGGCAGTGAAGCCCGGCGGCGACGTGGCGTGGTATAAATTCACCATGCCGGTGGGCGTAAACGTAATCCGCTGGCAGCTGATCACCAACAACGCGGCTTACCAGTTGTATTACACCACCAACGGCGGTTGTGCAAACGGCGACCTCGCCTTCATCGAATGTGGCGACGATTTCAATTCCAATATGTTTATTGCCAATCCGACCCCGAATTCCGCCACGACATTTTACATCGCGGTGTATGAAGATCAGGTTGGTCTGGAAGAGATCAAATTTAATATAAAAATGCAGGGCTGCCCCTGCATGGATCCCAACATCGCCGTGACGGTAACGCCGACGAGCGCCTGCCTTATCAATCCGGGCGATCCGCTGGTGATCACGGCCTCCGGCCCTTTTACCGCCGGCACGACGATGGGCGAACCTGATCAGTATTCCTTCCTGCTCAAGATTGGCGACGAAATCGTGGATCAGGTGACCGGAACCACCGGTACCGGTACAGTGTCGCACATGTGGACGGTAAATCCCCTGGTCAATACTACCTATACGGTTTGTTTCGTCCGTTCCGACGGTTGCCTGGACTGTGAGAATGTGGTCGTTACCGTGGGCAATTGCTGTCCCGTGCAGCCGACAATAACCCTGGGTGCTAACCCGACGGTTTGCCAGGGCGATATAATGGCGAACCTGCCCTATACAGCCACTACCGGCAGCCCCAATCAATACAAGATTGATTTTGATGCAGCGGCAGAAGCGCAGGGATTTGTAGATGTTGCCTACGCTGCTTTGCCGCTTACTCCCATCGTGCTGAGCGTGCCGGGTGGCGCAGCCGAAGGGACCTACAACGGTACCATCATGGTGCGCAACAGTGCGAACCCGACGTGCGAAAGCGTGGCGGTGCCTTTTACCGTGACGATACAGGGCCCGGAAATCGCGGTTTCCTGCAACAGTACCAATATTTCCGACGGTGATGCAACCCCTGTTTCCGGGGATTGCACAGATTTCGGCTGCCTCGACGTGAGTACCGGCATGCAGGAATATACCTTTACGATCACCAATACGGCTTCTTGTCCGCTTGATTTGAAC